>DATLRG010000331.1:0-14171 GCA_035534795.1 Chloroflexota bacterium | reverse complement strand
CTGCTAGATCGTCGCCTCACCGCGGTCGACGCCGACGTCCTGCCAGTGCGACGGAGCAGAGCGCTTCGACAGGTGACCCTTTGCCCCACCGAGCAGGCGCACTCACTCCGTGACTAATGCCTTGCCGCTGGCTAGGATGATTGATCTAGATTGACAGCCGTCAACCAGCCTCATATTGTGAAAGTAACAACTGGCCGCAGTTTTCGTCTGACGGATCGAGAATTGCTACGCCGGTCTCACGGCAGCTTTTTGGCGAGCAGGGACAGACCATCAAATAAGCGGCGCGGGTCGGGGTGACCGCTCGCTCCTATCGTCCCGTCGGGTCGGAGATATAGGTGGACTTGTGCCACTGGTTTGTGATCGGTCGTGTAGATGCCTATGATCTGGCTACGTGTGCAGTACGGCTCGTTGGCGAGGGGTTTCGACGGATGATGCTCATAACGGACCCTCGTTCGGAGTTCGCCGTCTTCGACGCGCTCCCAGATTCGTAGTTGATTGAATCGAGCTCGAATCAGCCATTGATCGACCCATTGGGGATTATCTTCCCAAATGCTAGGAGGCTTAGGCATGGCAGTTGCCAGGGTGACGGTAGAGGCGAGGGTTGAATTCCTCGGTACGGTCGCGGCGTACATTCGGCACGAAATAGACCTCCGACAGCTTAATGAATGGATGGCGCGCCACACCAGTTGGATGATGAACGCAGATTCCGATCGGGACTCCCAGGTAGCAGGGATAATTGACCTTAACCTCGCGGAAATCGAGGCGGGGCATGCTTCTGAAGAGGATCTCCGTCAAGAGCTTCATCAGTTCTTTAAGACAAATCCAGACCTCGTGGTCGCGATGCCTTGGCAGACCGAGTCCGACGCGGAACGCACCACATTGCCGCCGCCCAACAGTACAGTGGGGACATGGAGCGGTGCGACCTGGTCTTGGGTTAGCGTACATATCGTGGACCGCGACTCCGGTCCCCAAGGCCAGCCGGCGGAGACTCTAGTTTTTAATTTCAATGAAGAGCGGTAGGACTTGCTGTTCGTGCCCGTCGACGAGGATGTGGAAGGCATAGTCGCCCGCCTTATGAAAGGGGATCCCTATCATCATCATCGCGAGTTGGGCGTGAGCCGCTCGCGTGGGATGCTGGGGGTCTCGGTGAGCCAAGATTGATCCGTTCAATTGGGGGCCGATGCGGGCCCCGTCGGGATCCCAGAGCTGTACCTCTAACTTATGCTCGTGGTCGCATTCGGAAGCCGCCACGTTAATCCGGACGACGAAGGCGAGCATCGGCTGAACGGTCGGGAAACTGGTTGCCAGAATTCGATCGATACCGGCTCCAATCGCGTTGATCTTCCCGTCTGGTGCTGCTTGCGCCATGTCTGCCAGGAAGGCGTAGTCAACGTTCATTCACTTCCCCTTTTTTGCGGTCCCACTTCTACAGGTACTTGATGGTCGCGCGGACGACTCCGATCAGACGCACTCCGTCTTGCACGCGGAGAGGCGGTTGACGCTGGCCGGCGATGAGCCATCACACACCGTCGGGGTCCGCGGCGACGATCTCGCCCGGTCGCGGTTCGGCGGTCTTGTCGATAATGGCGAGGTGGCCGGGATTGATCTCGGGCTCGATGCAGTCGCCGACGATGGGGACGGCGACGAACGGGTGAGAATTCTGGCCGGGCTTCGGGAGGAAGGAGATCGCCTCGGCGTAAGCGCCCGCACCAGTGGAGAGAGCGGCAGTCTCGACGACAGGCGCCGTCAGCGGTCGCGCCCCTTCTTTCTTCTCCAGTCGGGCTGCCAGACGTATCATCAACTCGGCCGCGGTTGGCTCGGGCGGCGCCAGCAGCGGCTCGACACGGTAGCCGGCAGCTGCCGAAAGCGTGTCTTTCGGGACAGCAAGAACCAGGACCAACTGAACCAGCAGATCGTACTCCGGTCGCTGGCGGTGACACAACTCGACCCACGATAGCCACGAGCGCCTACTTTCGCATGCGTGGCAAACTGCCCCTGCGTTAGGCCAGCCCTTTCCTGCGGTCGTTTGATCCGTTGTCCGACAGACTCTGTGTTCGCAGTCAAAATAGCGGCTACGAGCGTCGCACACCGCATGGCATGGCGGGGAAGCAGTTTCACCTTCTCGAAAATTGGGTATTGGCACGCGAGGGGTATTATGCTATCACGGTGGCCGGGAAGCAAGAGAGTGCATATCGTTCTACAGCGGCGAGCACGATGATCCAAAAGGCGCGCGCGCCTTTTCTCCCCTGTCCTTCTGGAAGAGGGCCGGGTGAGGGCGTCTCCAGCCGCTGCCTTGACATCCCCCGGCCACGCATTGACTCCTCGGGGACGCCTTGACACTGACCATCTCCGAGCGGGAGGGAGGTTGGGACGTGCGAATGCTCAACCACACGCACCTCGTTGCAAGTCCAAACTTGCTCTGACATCCCTCTCGGCACGCTCTCTGCACGGCCAGAGTCTATTTCATTTTGTGCGAGGCTGACCATGGCTGGCTGCGTGCCGCGTCGATCGCTCCGCAACCGCATTCTGATCGCGCTGCTACCGTTCGCAGCCGGGGTGTTTCACCTTCAGGACGTCGTCTACCGCTCGATTGGCAAGACGAGCTGGGGCGTTCCGACGCACCCACCGTCAGTGCCAATGTCCGAGGCAGTGCCCTACGCACCGGAGTTCGGCTACATCCACAATCGGCACGGCTACTGCGAGTTTTATCGGTGCTGGCCGGCCCGGGGCGCGGTGACTCGGGCAGTGCTGGTGGCGCTGGACGGGATGGGCAGCTACGCGAAGCAGTTCCATCCGATTGGCCAGTTCCTGGCGCCGCGCGACATCGCCTTCTTCGGCCTGGACCTGCAGGGTCAAGGACTGTCCGAGGGGCCGAGAAGCGATTGGGCTCTCCTACCGCAAATCGTCGACGGCGTGGCCGATCTCCTTCGCTACCTCGAGCAGCGCTATCCCGACACGCCAATCTATCTGCTCGGGGAAAGCATCGGCGGACCGCTCGCGATGCAGCTCGCGGCGCGACGGGACCGTCCGCGCAACCTCGCCGGGCTGGTAGTGGCGTCGCCGGAGCTGGAGCCGACCAGACTGTCCACGAAAGGGCCGTGGAACGCCGTGGGGACCGTCCTGAGGCAGATACCGTACTTCCTGTTCGCATCGAAGGCGCCCAGTGTCAATATCGCCGGCCGGCAGAAGCTGGTCGCGCGCGGACCCGAAGTGTACCACAGGTCCATCCGTGACCCGCTGCAGAACAACTGTGTGACGCTCCGCACGCTGGTCGCGTCGCTGGCGCTCATCGCGCGATCTTACGAACTGGCGAAGCGGACGACGATTCCGACGCTGGTGCTCCAGGCATCCTGCGACAAAGTGAACGATCCGGAGGCCGCCGCGAGCCTGCTGACCTGTCTGGCGACCGGCGACAAGGAGCTCGTCTACTTCGCGGGCGCGGCGCACGGTCTCTTTTACGACCCGGACACGCCCGAGGTTCTCCGGGTGATCGGGGACTGGCTGGAGAGTCATCTGGGACGATGGCAGGCGCCGCCAGAGCAGTGCGAGTCACTCGCCAGGATCACGACGTCCGTGGTGCCTGTGCCCCCCCGCGAAAGCACGAGCAAGGAAACCGGTCGGAGGAAGGAGAGCCGATGAGCCACGATCAGGTTAGCTGCCCGCTCGAGCACGTCCAGACCTGTGCCCGCCCCTTCGATCGCTATCGACCTTACGCCAGCGCCAAACAGTTCGACGCCGTTTTGGATCGCGCGCGCCGGTTGAAAGGGTTGCGCGTGATCGAGATCAACTCGACGCCCCGGGGCGGTGGCGTGGCGACGATGCTGCACAGCATCCTGCCCGCGCTGCAGGGCCTGGGCCTCGACGCGCGGTGGTACAGCATGTGCGACGAGCGGGCGTTCTTCGAGATGACGAAGCAGCTCATGGACCTCTTACAGGGAGCCAACGGTCACGTCACGCCGGCTGACCGGGACCTGTATTGCAAGGTCAGCACGCAGCTCGCCGCGCAGGTGGACAAGCTGTCGGCAGACGTTCTGGTGATTCACTGTCCTCAGCCGGCCGCGATCTTGAGCCTGCTCCGCCGCCAACCGTCGTGTGGCTCGATCTGGCGCGGCCACATCGACCTGGCTCATCCGAATCCGGCCGCGCTGGCCTTCCTGGAGCCCTTCCTCTGCCCCTACGACCTGATCGTGCTGGAAGTGCGCGCGTACTGCCTGCCGGGGATTCCTTCCCAGCGCCAGCGCTTCGTTCCCGACGCGATCGATCCGCTGACGACCAAGAATAAGCAGATCAGCCGCGACGACGCCCGGCAGATCATGGCCAGCGTGGGGATCGACATCTCGCGGCCGGTCGTCACCCAGGTCGCGCGCTTCGATCACCGCAAAAATCCGATCGGCGTCGTCGACGCGTACCGTCTGGCGTGCCGCTCGGTCCCGGGCCTCCAATTGGCGATGCTCGGCACGCTCGCGGCCCAGGACGATCCCACCGCCGAGGCGGTGTACGAGGAGGTGAAGAGGTACGTCGGCAACGACCCGAACGTTCACCTGTTCGCCGATCCGAAGGTCATCGGACAGCCCCAGGTCGACGCCTTCCAAACCGGCTCCGACGCCATCCTGCTCCTGTCCGAGAAGGAAGGGTTCGGGATTGCCGCGACCGAGGCGATGTGGAAGTTCAACGCCGTGGTCGGCACCGACGCGCCGGGCATCTCTGCCCAGATCGACAACGGCGTCGACGGCTTTCTGGTGAGCAGCGTCGACGAGGGCGCCGATCGGATCGTCACGCTCGTCCGCGATCGCGCTCTGGCCCGGCAGCTTGGTCAGCAGGCGCACGAGACCGTTTGCACGCATTTCTTGCTGCCACGCCTGATCGACGACTGGCTCGGTCTGTTCGAGGGTCTGTCGCGGCGGCAGGCTGCGCGAGCAGCGTGACGTGCCGACCATCGCCTTCGTGCCGGTCGCCTTCGGCTACGGGACCACGGTGCGCTGCCTCGCCGTGGCCGACGTCTTGCGCCGGCGCGGGCACCGTTGCACTTTTCTGGCAAGTGAGACGATCCGCCCGATGATCGACCGTTACGACTTCCCGGTCTGTCCCATCCCCGACGTCGAGATCCACTCCCACCAGCGCGAGCGTCCCGCCCACCAGCTCTTTCGGCAGTGGAGCTCTCCCAACTTCCTCGATCGGCAGCTCAGTGCGGTCGTTCGGGCGCTCCACGAGATGCGTGCCGAGGTCGTCGTCTACAGCAACAGCATGACCGCCGAGCTCGCCGCGGGCATTCTCGGCCTCCGTTCCGTGTCCATTTTTCAGCCGTCGATCCTTGGGATTCCGACACTCTCGCTCGGCTGGCCGATGGTGGCCACCTGGCTGCGGTGGGTGATGCTGCGCGCGCGCTCGAACCTGTCCAAGCCGGTCGTTTCTGCCTTCGTCGGCGACCGCAGCTTCATCCCGTCCATTCCGCCGCTGATCCACTGGCCATGGCTCGTCCCGCCCGGTCTCGCCCGGCACCGTGAAGAGCTCGAACCGGTCGGGGCGCTGCTAACACAGGACCCCGACCTCCTTCCGCCGCGCGGCGTGCTCCGTCAGGAGCTCGGCGTCGAGGGAACGCCGTTCGTCTACGGAACGGTCGGGGGCGCCATCTTCAACCTCGATCTGATTCGATCGGTCGCGGGTGGAATGCGCCAGGCCGGCTGTTTTGGCCTCGTCTCGGGCGGGGCGATCGTCACCGCCGAGCTTTCGCAGCGCCTCTCGGACGACCGCGTCAAAGTCGTCCACTTCGTGCCAGACGATCTCCGAGCGATCAAGGCCGCCGACGTGTTGATCTGGCACGGCGGGGACGAGACGATGATGGAAGCCGTCGCCTGCGGCACGCCCGCGATTGGCCTACCCGATCAGCTCGACCAGTTCGCGAACGTCGCCGGCGTCGTGGATTTTGGTGCTGGACTGGAGCTCTCACCAACACGCTTGCGTGCCTCCCAGCTAGCCGCTGCCATTCGGCAGGTGCTCCACGAGCCTCGGTTTCACGCTCGCATGGAGACCTTGCGCGAGCTGAACGCGGGCTACGGCGGAGCGCCAGCCGTCGCCGACGCCACGGAATCGCTCATTGGAGTGACGAGTGGCAGAGGATGAGGGATGAGGGCACCGGGTGGCCTCACCCCCTCGTCCCCCAATCGCTCATCCCGCATCACGGGTCACTCGCCGCCGGTAGGCGAGCGCGGCGATCATCCAGATCAGCCCGGCGCCAATCAGGTAGTAGGCGCAGACGGCCACGATGCTGTAGAGCTCGAGGAGATGGCCGCCGAGACAGACCGGTGGAACGACCAGGGCAAACGGCTGGACGAGTGGGGTGGTGAACTGCACCAGCTCCGCGGCGAGCGGCACGATTTGGCTGAGAGCACGAGCGCCGAGGAAGACGACGGCGAGCCGCAGCAGGATCACGAACTGGGCGAGCTGGCTGACCATCGAGACCGTCCCGACGATCAGACCGACGAGGCCGGTGTCCTCGCGCGCGCGTCGCTCCAGACTGATCGATCCGTGATCGATCGCGGGCCGCGGTCCCTTCGGCAGCAGGACCATCAGGAGCATCCCGACGACGAAGCCGCCGACGTGCGCCCACCAGGCGACGCCACCGGATTGGTCGCTCGCGGTCTCGACGGAGGCGACGCCGCTGAAGAATTGCGTGGCGAACCAGATGCCGATCATGATCAGAGCTGGCACGTCGACCAGAGTGAACAGGAAGAAGATCGGCAGGATGACCGAGACCGTCGCGCCCGGGAAGGTGATGGCGTAGGCCCCCAGCACGCCGGCGATCGCACCGCTGGCGCCGAGCGCCGGCACCGGGGACGTCGGCGCGGCGAAGACCTGCGCCAGGTTCGCGACGATGCCACAGACGAGATAAAAGAGCAGGTACCGGCCGTGTCCGAGGCGGTCCTCGACGTTGTCGCCGAAGATCCACAGAAACAGCATATTCCCACCGAGGTGCAGCCAGCCCGCGTGGAGAAACGTCGCGGTGACGAGGGTTGTCAGGACGGCCGGGTGCGCGCCGGGCGCGTGGAGGAGCGCAGCGCCGATCAGGGCCGGCGTCACCGCCCACCGGGCCAGAAACGCGTCGAGACGCGGTCCGAGCGCGAGCTCGTACAGGAACGCGGACACGTTCACCAGGATCAACGTCAGGTTGATCCACGGCGTCCGTCGAGCCCGCGGGCTATCACGCAATGGTAGCATGCGAACGGCTTTCCTCACAGAAATTATACGAGAGCCACGTGGTAGGGAGGCGGCCCACGAATCGTCGTCGGGAGGCGCCCCCACGGCCTGTACATTCAGACGACGCTCCACTATGATCCGGTCCGGAGAATCGTGGCAGGGGGCGGCCTCACCCCCTGCCCCTCTCCATCGAAGATGGAGCGGGGATCAGGACGAGGCCGGACTGTTCCGCCTCTGCGCCTCCGTTCCCCCTCGCCATCGGAGATGAGGAGGGGGTGAGGCCGCCCCCGGCCCGGCCCGCGCTCGCCGAGGAATGATGCAATGGTGGAGAGGAGAGTACATGCAAATCGGTATCGGTTTGGATCCGACGCTGGGTCTATCCTTCGAGCAACATCGAGAGATGGCGCGCGAGGCGGTGCGCCTGGGGTACGATAGTATGTGGACGCCAGCCGGCCTCGGCGTCGACGCGTTCCACGTCTGCGCGCAGTGGTGGGGCGCCAGCGCCGAGGTCGTCTCTGGTGGACTGCCGACCGGGATCAGCGTCGTGCCGGTCCCGTACTGGACGGCCGTACAGCTCGCCGCCACCGCCGGCACCGTGGGCTTGCTGACAGGCGGGCGCTTCATCCTGGGCATCGGATCGGGACCGATCCACGAGGAGAGTCAGCGACAGCGGTTCGCCCTGCCGGCCTACCCGCCCGTGGGAATGATGCGCGACTACCTGATGGCTGTGCGTGGCCTGCTCGCCGGCGAGTCGGTCGAGCACAGCGGACCCGCCGTCACTCTGCACGGAGCGCGGCTGGGGTTTCGGCCGCCGCGCGTACCGGTCTACCTGGGTGCGCTAGGGCCACAGATGGTCAAGCTGTCGGGGGCCCAGTCTGATGGCGTGCTGCTGAACTGGTGTACGCCGGAGCAGATTGCCTGGAGCCGCGGCGTGGTCGCGGAAGGCGCCCGCGCGGCTGGACGCGACCCCGGCAGTGTCCAGGTCGTCGAGTACATCCGAGTCTGCGTCGACGACGACGAGGACGCGGCGCGGCGGGCGTTCACGCGCGCGATGATGGGCTACGCGCTGGCTCGTCCCGGCGCGAACAAGGCCCTGAGCTACCGCGGCCACTTCGCGCGGATGGGCTTCGGCGACGCGCTCTCGGACCTGGAGTCACGGCGCGACCGGGGCGCGAGCGACGCCGAGGTTATCGAGGCGTTCCCGCGCGATCTGCTCAGGAGCGTTGGCTACTACGGGTCTGCCGCGGGCGCGGCGGCTGAGTTCAGACGCCTGGCCAAGGGCCTCGACGTCGCGATTGTGCGGGTCGTCCCAGCGCGGCCGGGTCCGGAGACGGCGCTGGCGACGATGCAGGCGTGTCGGCCGGAGCTCACTGCCCACTGACGGCTGCTTTGAGTTGGTCCCGCGCGGTTTGGATCTTCGTGAAGTCGCCCGACGCGGCGGCCTGAGCCGTGCCCAGCGCATCGCGGAGCTTGTCGCCGGCTGGCGAATGATCGTTGGCGACCGCACCGGATGCCTGCTGGATCGCCTGGCGCAGATTATCCTTGGCCTGCTGAACGTTGTCCTTGTTCTGATCGTTCAATTCGTTCTGCAGCCCCTGGAGGCTGTTGTCAACCGAGTTTTGCAACGGCTGCAGATCGACGTTCTGGCCTGACGCGCTGGCGCTGGCGTTCGGGCTCGGGCTGAGCGTTGGGCTGACAGTTGGGTTGGTGGTCGGACTGGCGGTTGGGCTCACCGTCGGACTGGATGTCGGACTGACCGTCGGGCTCGGCGTGGCCACGTTGTTGAGATTTGATAGGTCGTTTTCCGCGTCCTGGAACTTGCCAGTATCCCCTGCCAGTCCGTCGTGGATCGCGCTGAGCGCCGACTGGATCTGCTGAGCCAGCGGCGCGTGCGCGTTCTTCGTCGCGGCCGCGGCGTTGGCGACGGCGACGATCAGGTCGCGCTGGGCGCGCAGCAGCCCGCCCTGATCGCCGTTGTTGCTGGCCTGAGTATATTCGTCGAGGGCGTGGCGGAGGCTGTTGGCCACGTCCGATAAGCTCTGCCGCGGCTGGCTCTGGAGATTCGGCAGGACCACCGGCGTCGCCGTAGATCCCTCGATCTGCACGAGTGTTTTGTGGGCGTCGTTCAGCTTGCCGTCGTCGCCAGTCGCGGCGGCTTGAACCGAGTCGAGCGCGTTGCGAAGCTGCTGCCCGTAGTCGGTCTGATCGAGGCCGGCCACCGCGGCGGCGGCACTGGCGGCGTCGATGAGCTTCTGCTGCGCCTGGAGTGTCGCCTGCGTATCCCCGGTCGATCGGGCCTGCGCGAAGGCGATCAGCGCCTGGTCGACACTCTGGGCTGCCTCCAGGGTCTCCTGACCCGGGGCCGGTGTGGGAGTGTCCGTCGGGGGGCCTGGGGTCGGGGTGATCGTCGGCGTCGTCAGCACGGTCGGCACGGTCGCGACGGTTGGCGTCGTCGCGCCGGAGGAGACCACCGATGGTGTCCCGCGTGCAGCCAACGCGGCCACCGATCGAACAGCGGTCGCGGTGCCAGACAATCGCGTCGCCGGCGGACTCAGTAGGACGTTGGGAGAGGACGGGGCACCAGCGCAGCCGGCAAGGATGATGGCCAGAGCGATTGTAGACATCCCGAAGATCACTCTCCGCATACTCTCTGCCCCTCCTGACCAGGCGCCCCGCGGCTACGTCCAGGATGCAGCGAAGGCGCCCCATTGGCGGCCAAAGAGCAGAGATCGTACCAATGCGAGGCCGTCAGGAGTTACGTTTGGACCACGAACGACGCGAAAGGTCGCTAAAAATGGGACGAGCGCCGCGCGGCGGTGCCGTAGACTTCGCTAGACTTGGCGAGGCAGCGCGCGGTGCCGATGCTGGTGAACGTGCAGGAGGCAGACAGCGGCCTCTCCCCGCTGGTCGGCGAGGCGATGGCGGGATCGGACGTCATCCTCCGGACCGAAGCGATCACGGCCTTCATCTCTCCGCGCTGGTGGCCCAAAAATCCCGGCAGCGTGCTGGTCATTCCCAACGAGCACTACGAGAACGTTTACAGCATCCCGGACGACCTCCTCCATCAGGTGCAGTCCGTTGGAAAGCGAGTCGCCCTTGCGATGAAGGCAGGGTACCAGTGCGACGGCACGTCCTTCCGCCAGCACAACGAGCCGGCCGGAAATCAGGACGTCTGGCACTATCGCCTCCACGTCTTTCCCCGCTACCGCGGCGATGATCTCTACCTTCTGCGAGGGCGGACCACAACTCCGGAGGAGCGGAAGACGTACGCGGATATTCTCCGCCGATGCCGTGCCGAGTAACGGAGGGATCCTATCCCAACTCGGCCCCGCTCCACAGCCGCTTCATCTCCTCGCTGCTGATCAGCACCTCGTCGAGAGTGCCTTCGGCCTCCACCCGGCCGTCTTTCAGCACGACGATCTGATCGGCGCGGCGGAGCACGGCGCGGCGATGGGAGACGACCAGGCAGGTAGAGTTGGAACGCCCGAAGAGACGCCGCCAGAGAACCTCTTCGGTCTCGACGTCCAGCGCGCTGGACAGGTCGTCAAACACGAATAGCTCGGCGGCGCGAACGAACATCCGCGCCGCGGCGACCCGCTGGATCTGGCCACCGGACAGGCGCACACCGCGCGGTCCGACGAGCGTTTCAAGTCCGGCCTCCATCTTTGCCAGATCCGCCTCCAGCACGGCGGCGCGGACTGCCGCCGGCAGGTCGACCTCGGTCTCGGGTAGCCCCAGCAGCAGGTTATCCCGAAGAGACTCGCTGAAGAGGCGCGGAACCTGCGCGGTGTACGCCGCGCGCGGCGGGACGAAGAACGTGGCCGGGTCGTCGACCGGGCGGCCGTTCCAGAGAATCTCTCCGCTGTCGCGCGGCAGAAGGCCCAGCAGCACCTGAAGGACGGTCGTCTTGCCGGAGCCAATCCGCCCGGTGATCACGGTGAAGCTACCCCGCTCGACCCGCAGGGACACGTCGGCGATGCCCCGTCCGCTCTCCGGGTAGCGGTAGGCGAGCTCCCGCGCGTCCAGCGCGATCAGACGATCGGCCGCGTCTCGCCGCGCCACCGGCACGTCGGGCAGCGGCCCCTTGAGGTAGATCTCGCCGTGGCGGACGACGGTCTCGGCCGGCGCGCCGGCCAGGAGCACGGTCATCCGTCCGATCGACACGCCAAGCTGCCGATACTGCGCCAGGAGCCGGCCGAACAGGGTGGTGAACTCGGTGATCCAGCCGAGATAGAAGACGAAGAGCGCGAAGTCGCCGACGGTGAACGCCCCGCCCTGCATCCGGCGCCCGGCCAAGAGGAGGATCGCGCCGGTCCCGACGTTGACGGTGTTGGCGAAGATCGCCTCCCGCACCTGGTCGAAGACGCTGTCGCGGATCGCCGCCCTCAGTCGGCGGTCGTTCAGCGCGCGGAAGCGCGCCACGACCTGCTCTTCGGCGCCGCTCACCTGGACCGCCTGGACTGCTCCCATGACCTCGCCGAGGAAGCCGGTCACCGCGCCGGTCGCCTCGCGGTTTTCGCGCCGATAGCGCTCGATCCGCTGCCGCACGACGTTCACCAGGGCGACGACCAGCACGAGGGGCAGGAAGACCGCCAGGGTGATCGTGGCGTCGATTCGTAGCATGATCGTCAGGGCGATGGCGGCGAAGACGGCGAAAGCGATCAGGTCGTTGAAGTCGATCAGGTAGCCCGTGGCGCCGTCCACGTCATCGCGAAAGCGGCTGATTGCCTCGCCCGGCGACGCGGGCAAGGC
The DNA here is from genome assembly GCA_035534795.1 of Chloroflexota bacterium. Lineage (GTDB taxonomy): Bacteria > Chloroflexota > UBA6077 > FW602-bin22 > CADDYW01 > JAJPKB01. The sequence continues at coordinate 2,225 of DATLRG010000331.1, read as the reverse complement.
CCGCGCGCCCGGCAGCTCGAGCAGCCGCGCGAACAGGTTCTTCTGGAGCAACGCCGAGTTGGCCAGCATGAACGGGGCGTTGGTGAGCTGGCAGCCGGTGAAAAAGACGATCTGTCCCAGGCCGGCGAGGACCGGCAGGGCCGCCAGCCACCACAGCCAGCTCAGCTGGCTCAGGCCGCCGCGGCTCGTCGCCAGATGGTCGAAGAAGGCCTGCGCGGCGAGGCCCGGTACGGTTCCCAGCGCCAGCGCGGCGATGATGAAGAGCGCGTTGCTATGGTGGAGGAACTGGCGGAAACGGACCATCCGCCAGAGCAGCGTCGATGCTTTCAGGCCAGCACCTCCTCGAAGCCGGCGCGCAACAGCGACGCGAGGCGCGAGTCGGGATCGGCAGCCAGGGCCGCGCGCGGACCCTGCTCGGCGATCAGCCCATCCTCGAGAATCAGGATCGCGTCGGCTCGCTGGATCGTCGCGAGCCGATGGGCGATGATCATGCCGGTTCTCCCCCGGAGAAGCTGGTCGACTGCATGGTCGACGAGGCGCTCGGTAGACGGATCAAGCCGCGATGAGGCCTCGTCCAGGATCACCAGACCGGGCTGCTTGAGAAACACGCGGGTAAAGGCGAGCAGCTGCGCCTCCCCGGCCGAGACCCCGGAGCCTCCCGCGCCCAGGATGGTATCAAGTCCTCGTGGCAGGGCCTGGCACCACTCTTCCAGGCCCAAATCGGCGAGCGCGACGAGAATTTGCTCGTCGCCGATGCTCCGGTCGAAGAAGGTCAGGTTGTCCCGCAGGGTCGCGTTGAAGAGCTGGACGTCCTGGGTCACCAGACCGATCCGACCGCGCAGGTCGCCCAGCTTCGCTCGCCGAACGTCCAGGCCCCCCAGGCGAACCTGACCCGTCTCCGCGTCATAAAGCCGAAATAGTAACCGGCTGATCGTCGTCTTCCCGCTACCGGTTCGACCCAGCAGCCCGAGCACCGCTCCCGGGGCGACCTGGAAGGTCAGGTCGTCGAGCACCGGCTCGTCGTCGCCGTAGCCGAAGGAGACATGGTCGAACTCGACGGCGAGCGGACCGGTGGGGAAGACCGCGCCCGGACCGTCCGCGAGCGTGCTCTGGGTGGCCAAAAGGTCCTGAACGCGGCTGATGCTCGCCCCGGCCTTCTGAAAGTCCTCGACCTGGCGGGTGATGACGTTCAGCGGCTGAAAGATCAGCACGGTGTAGTAGTAAATCAAGAACGCCGTTCCGAGAGTCAGCTGCCCCTGGCCGTAGAGGTAGGCGGCGAGGACGAAGGCGACCGAGTAGCCCACGGTCGAATAGAAGAGATTGACCGCCCAGGGAACCGAGCCGCGGACGCGGGCGTGACGTCCGAAGTCATACCGAGCGCGGGTCCGCTGGAGCAGCCCGCGCATGACATACGAGGTCGCTCCCGATGCCCGCAGGTCGACCGTGCCGGCCAGGCGCTCCTCGATGAATCCGAATAGCTCGGCGCTCGCCTGTCGGGCTGCGCGCCAGCAGGGAATCGCGAAAGCGTGGAGGCGGCTCAGCGTCGCCAGGACGATGGCGGCGTACAGGGTCAAGACCAGGCCCGCCCAGCGGTTCGTGAGCCACAGCACGACGAGAACTCCGATCAGGAGGAGGAGACTCCCGACGATGCGGACGGCGAATTCGGAGAAGAAGGTCGCCAGCTGCGTGACGTCGCCATCGATCCGCTCGATCAGCTCGCCGGGCGTTTTGGTCTTGTGGAAGGAAAGATCGAGCCGGAGAACGTGCAAGGTCAGGTCGGCCCGGAGGGCATTCGTGGCGGTCCAGCCGATGAGCTGCCCGACGTAGGTCGCGCCCACGGCCAGCACATGCTGAACCAGCGCGATGCCGATGAACAGGAGGGCCGTGGTGGCCAGGCGGTCGGGAGAGGCCGAGCCGCCCGTCGCCTCGTCGATGAATTCTCGGATGATCTGCGGGTTTGCTACCTGGAGACCGGCGGCCGCGACCAGGACGACGCTGAGAAGCAGCGATCGCTGCCACTGAGGCCGCAGGTAGGCGACGAGCAAGGATCCCACGCTCGCCAAACGTATCGGCATCGCTCGCCCTCCCATGCCCGTTCGGCGACGTTTCACGGTGTGTCGCTCGTCTGAGCGACGGAATGATATTTTAGCATCCGCACGCTTTGTCGCCTACCCCCCGATGCGCGCCGGGCGCCGGCGCGGGGCGCCGGCGCGCAGTTACGCGGA
>DATLRG010000330.1:0-7700 GCA_035534795.1 Chloroflexota bacterium | reverse complement strand
ACGCACGGCCAGCACAGCCGCGCGGTCCCCACCCGGGCATGACTGGTGAGTCATGACTATTGGCATTCAAGACGTGCTGGGCGTAGCCGCGCTCGTGGGCGGCGTGTACGCCGGCTACGACCTGCTCTTTGGTGTCCCCAGCTGGAAGGCCGCGGCCGCGCGGGTGATCGCCCGGGTCTGGGTCTGCGTGCTGCTGGTCACGGTTGGCGTCGACCAGATCGTCTTTGGCCAGAACGCCGTCCTGCAGGTCGGCTACCTCCTCGGACTGCCGCTGCTCGCGGTCCAGATCGGGTTCATCCTGAGCCTGGTCGTGGCCCTGTACGGCTGGTCCGGTGGCTGATTGCTGAGCAAAATGCAAACGACGCCGACCGTGGCGCCTCGGCCTTGCATTTTGCGCGTTGCGCTTTACGTTTTCGTGCGGCGATCAGTATAGCAGCTTCCAGCGCAGCCGGGCTGAGCGACGTCAGGGGACCGGTACGTAAAAGAAGGCGATGGCCAAAATCAGGTAGACCGCGACGAGCTGAACGCCTTCGAACCAGTTGGTTTCGCCGTCGAGCGCGGCGATGGTGACGATGATGCTAGCCAGCGCCACCGCCGCGATCTCGAACGGGTTGAACACGAGAGACATCGGCCGGCCGATGAGCCAGGAAACGATCACCAGGAGGGGCGCGACGAACACCGCGATCTGCGTGCTACTGCCCGTCGCGATGTGGACCGCCAGGTCCATCTGGCCGTGCCGGGCGACGAGCAGCGCCGACAGGTGCTCGGCGGCGTTGCCGACGATCGCGATGATGATGACTCCGACGAAGAACTCGGTGATGCCAAGAGCGCGCGTCGTGACCTCGATCGTGCCGACCAGCAGGTCGGACTCCAACGTGGTCACGAGCGTCACGACGAAGAGAATGGCCATCGACGATCCCGGGCCAATCTCCGGTTGCTCGGGGACCTCGGCCAGGTTGACCAGGAGCGCCCGGTGGGTGACCAGAGAAAACACCAGGCTCAGTCCGTACGTGGCGATCAGCACGATCGCGACGAGCAGGCTGAGCTGCTCGAGTGCCGGGCTCGTGCCCTGAAGGCGCCCATACACCGTCAGGTTGAAGACGGCCGGCATGACCAGCGCGGTCACCGCCAGCAGCAGGGTCGCAGAACTGGTCGCCGCGGCCACCCGATTGAAGAAGACGCGCTCCCGGCCAATACCGGCCGCGATCATGCTCATCCCCAGAACGAGCAACGCGTTGCCGATGATACTGCCCGTGATCGACGCCTTGACGACTTCGTCCAGCCCATGGACCAGCGCCAGGATGGCGACCACCAATTCCGTGGCGTTGCCGAACGATGCGCTGAGCAGTCCGCCAAGGACCGGACCGGTGTGTTTGGCGATGTCCTCGGTGCTCTGGCCGATCAGCGCGGCCAGCGGCACCAGGGCCACCGCGGCGCTCGCAAAGATGATCGCCCCCGGGGCCTGGAACAGAGAGAGGAGAATGCTGATCGGCACCGCCAGCAGCAGCCAATTCAGCGCAGACTCACCCAGCAGCTCCAGCACCAGGTGGACCGTGGATCGAGCGAAGCTCGCGAGGCCGGGCAGCGTAGCGCTTTTCAGTCTAGATACGCCCGTAATTTCTTGCTGCGGCTCGGGTGCCGCAGCTTTCGGAGGGCTTTGGCTTCGATCTGGCGAATCCGCTCGCGCGTCACGCCGAACTCTTTGCCAACTTCCTCGAGGGTGCGGGGATGACCATCGTCGAGTCCGAAGCGCAGCTGCAAGACCCTGCGCTCGCGGTTGGTCAGGGATGCGAGCACGTTTTCCACTTGCTCTTGCAAGAGCTTCTGGGTGGCGATCTCGACCGGCGCCGGCGACGAGCTGTCTGGCAGGAGGTCGCCCAGGTGATTATCCTCTTCCTCGCCAATCGGCGCTTCGAGCGAGACGGGCTGGCGCGCCACCTTGACGGCTTCCTGGACGCGGCTCGACGCCTGCTCGACCTGATCGCGCAAGGGATACGGGAGGTCGTTCAGCGCGCTGAGGATGCCCGACCCCAGGATGAGGTCACGACGGATCTCCGGTGTCACCTCGCGCGGCGGGGCCTTTCCCGCCCGGGCGTGCTGCGCGAGCACCTCGTCGATCAACTCGCTTTCGAGGCCCTCGTCGAAGAAGCCCATCATCAGTGCCACTTCTTCGTGACTCGGCTCGCGCCCGAGGCCTTGCACCAACTCCCGCGAGACACGGCTGAGGCGGTTGATCACCTCGACCATGTGGACCGGCACGCGAATCGTGCGCGACTGGTCGGCGATCGCGCGACTGACAGCCTGGCGGATCCACCAGGTCGCGTACGTGCTGAACTTGAAGCCGCGGCGGTGATCGAACTTACCCACGGCCCGCATCAGACCGAGGTTGCCTTCCTGGATCAGATCGAGGAAGGCCATTCCCCGGTTCAGGTACTTCTTCGCCACGCTCACGACCAGCCGCAGATTCGCCTCGGTCAGCTTGCTCTCGGCGCGGCTCGCTTCGCGACGGATACTGTCGTGGTGCTCGGCGAGGCGGAGGTCGCCCACGCTCAACAACTCGGCGAAAACGTCCGGGCACGGCAGGTCGTCCAGACCGCTCGCCTTCCCCAGCAAGCGGCGGACCGCCGGTGGCAGCAGTCGCGTGTCGACCGAGAGCGCGATCACGCCGTGGCGCACGTCCTCGACGTCCTCCCCCAGCCGCTCGGCGAGCTCGTCCAGTCGTGTCGGCTCCAGGTAGTAGTCGATCGCTTCGCGCAGGTGCGGATTGGCGAGGAACGCCGGCACGTCGGACACCGGGTCCAGGTGCAGCACCGCCGCCAGTTCGGCGAGGAGTCGGCGCCGCTCGAAGACGCGGCGGTAGACGGCGAGAATCACTTGCGCGGGCGAGGGGGGAGCGTCGTGGATCATCTCCAGGTCGGCAATCGTATCCTTCAGACGATTCGCTTCTTCCAGACGACAGGCCAACCACTTTTCGTCGTCGGCCGTGAGGAGCTGCCCGCGGCCAATCTCGTGGAGGTACATCTTGACCGGGTCTTCGACGGAGAAATCATCTTCGAGGAGGTCGTCATAGGCATCGGCGAAAGTTGCGTCGTCCACCGGCTCGGCGTCGAGGCTATCGTCGACCGCGGGGGAATGTCCGAAGCGAGGTCCGATCAAGGCGTCCTCCGCAACAATGCCCTGCTTACGTCGTCGGCATCTGTTCGTGGCACCGTGCGATCATCGTACGAGAGTCGTTGCCGCCGCCCCGGTTCGCACTCTGGTGGTCGAGCAAAAGGTCACCCAGCAAACAGTATCCACCGCGCTACGATCCTGGAGACAACCGGCCCTGGATGATGTGCAGACTGTGGCCGAATCGCGTCTACCCACCCCAGGGAATTATAACATCTCGCGGAAATTGTGTCAACTGAGTAAAAAGATTCACGTTAATCAACTATTTGTCACACAGCGAAGCAAGTGTGGGAAGGGTCAGGGGGCAAGGGATGTGCTATGCACGTCCCTTGCCCCCTGACCCTTCCCACGCCTTATAATGGCGACGGATTCTGCAAGCGAGGAGCGCAAGCGTGGGCATCTACGAAGAACTCGGAGTCAAGCGCGTGGTCAATGCCTGGGGACCGATGACCCTGATCGGTGGATCGCGGATGCTGCCCGAGGTGCTCGAGACAATGGCGGAGGCCGGCCGAGCGTTCGTCAATCTGGGCGAGCTGCAACGGAAGGCAGGCGCCCGCATCGCACAGCTGATCGGCGTCGAGGGCTGCTACATCTGTAGCGGCTGCGCCGCCGGCATCGCCATCGCCACCGCCGCGGTCGTCGCGGGGACCGATCCCGGCAAGATCGACCGGCTTCCCGACACGAGCGGCATGCGCAACGAAGTGATCGTCCAGCGATCGCACCGCAACGGCTACGACCACGCGGTGCGACAGGTTGGCGTCAAGCTGATCGAGATTGGCGGCGGACGCGGCAGCCAGCGCTGGGAGCTGGAGCAGGCGATCAACGCCAACACCGCCATGGTGTTTCACACCTATGCCCGCTGGACCTTCGATCTCTCGCTGCGACTACCGGACGTGGCGGAGATCGCGCACGCCCGCGAGATTCCGGTCGTCGTCGACGCCGCCGCGGAAGTCCCGCCCTTGAAGAACCTCAAAGGGCTGTCGTCGACCGGGGCCGACGTGGTGGTCTTCAGCGGCGGAAAGGGGTTGATGGGACCGCAGAGCGCCGGCCTGATTCTCGCCCGACCCGAGCTGATCGAAGCCTGCGCCGCGAACGGCAACCCCAACCACTCGATCGGACGCCCCATGAAAGTAGGCAAGGAGGAGATGGCGGGCATCGTCCGCGCGGTCGAGCTGTACCTCGCCCAGGACCACGATGCGGTGTACGAGCGGTGGCGAAAGCAACTCGCGTGGATCGAGAAGGCGCTCGCCGGTACGCCGGGCGTGACGACCGAACGGACCGAGGCGGCCTACTCAGAGGGCATTCCGGTCACGAAGGTCACGATCGACGAGCAGACCGCGGGAGTCAGCGCCGCCGCGGTCGCCAGCGCGCTGGAGGCAGGAGATCCGGCGATCCGCGTCGCGGTCGGTCCGAACTGGCTGGTGGTGAACCCGCAGTTCGTGGAAAAGGGCGAAGAGGCGCTGATCGCCGAGCGGCTGGTCCAGGCGCTGAAGGTACCGGTCGGCGTCGGACGGTAATTCCAGTCGATGCCGGCGACGAGGGAGCACTCCGTGGATCCAAGCAACCGAGGTCGCACCGTGAAGCCGCGTTGGTCGCCACGCGTGCCGCGGCAGCGCCTGCGGCGTCTCTACGACGGCCTCGCCGCGGGGCGCGCGGCTGAAGAACTGATCGACGACGTCGGCATCACGCTCTACCTGCGCTGCAAGAGCATCCTGACGGTTCGCGACATCTTCGAAGAGAAGCGCCTGCCATGCCCCGCGTGTGGGCTGCTCGTTTCATTGGCCGACAAAGACTGGGCGTGGGACAGGGGCGAGTCCACGCTGCATTGCGACGCGTGCGGCTGGTCGATGGCGTGGGCTGACTACTGGGCGACGTTTCGCCATCAAGAGCTGGGTCCCGGTGGGGCGGCAGATATTTTCGAGGAGTACGTTCGGAGCTGGGAAGCAGCCCAGTCCGAGCGCGAGAAGGTTCTGGTCATCGACCGGGTGATCCACCGGTGGCATTGGGAGACGCTGCTCCCGCGACCGAGCTTCGGGTTAGGACGGCCAACGGGAATCAATCTGATCGAAGGGAATCGCAAAGACGTGATCGCCTTCCTCGACAGTCTCACGTACGGCGCGGACAGCCCCGATGAGACGAAAGCCACGCGTGATGCCTGGCGACAACGGTGGCAGGAGGTCAAAGAGAGGCAGGCGGCAGGTCGAGCGCCGCGATCAAAGCCAGGGTGAAAGTCGCAGAGTTTGAGCCGCGAACTCTACGATTTCCACCCTGGCTGAGCAACACAGCAATGTCCGGCGACATTGGGTCCGGCCGGCGCGGAGCCCACAGGGTGGCAGCTGGTCTGCCGCCGCCCGGCCCATCGCGGGCGACCGTGGCCCGCTTTCGTAGGGTGGCAGCTGGTCTGCCGCCGCCCGGCCCATCGCGGACGACCGTGGCCCGCTCTCGTAGGGTGGCAGCTGGTCTGCCGCCGCCCGGCTGCGGTGCAGCGTCGAAACATCGCGGCGGCAGACCAGCTGCCACCCTACGGGCCCTCGGCCGTGCGTGCGCTCAATGCTGTCGAAGACCGCCAGAGAATCGGCGAATGTGACTGGCACACCTCACGTCGAATCGGCAGTCATCGGTGCTCGGCGGCGATGCCATTCGGTCGCGCGCTCGTAGGCGCTGGCGGCGCGCAGGACCGTCTCCTCGTCGTCGGCCCGGCCTGCGATGGTCAGGCCCACCGGCAATCCATCCGGTGAGAACCCGCAAGGGACCGAGATCGCCGGGGTGCCGATCAGCGCGAAGAGCCGCAGCAGGTTGAACGGCCCGTCAGCGATGACCGCGCCAGGATCGTTCAACGCGGCCAGACCGCCAGCAATCGGCGTCGCCACCTGCGGACTCGTCGGGCACGCCAACAGGTCCACTCGCTCGAAGACCTCGGCCACCTCCTCCGCGATCCACCGTCGGAGCCGCTGCGCCCGGCTGTAATCCACCGCGCTGACGACCAGGCCGGCCTCGATCCGAGTCCGCACCTCGTCGCTGTAGTCCTCGGGCCGCTGGCGGATCCATCGGCTGTGCGCCGCGTCGACCTCGACCGACATGATCGCCGTCGAGGCGATGCCGGTGTACCGGACACGCGGCAGCTCGACGTCGACGAGGACGGCGCCGAGCGATTGAAGGCGCGTCACGGCCTCGTCGAATGCCTTCTCGACGGACGGCTCGCACGTACCCGCGTAGTGCTGGCGCGGCAAGCCAATCCGCAGTCCGGCGATGCCACGGCCGAGCGCGGCGGTGAAGTCGGGGACCGGTCGATCGCTCGAGGCCGGATCGGCCGCATCGTGCCCGGCGATGGCGTTGAGCACGATCGCGGCGTCCTCGACCGAGCGCGTGAGCGGCCCGGCGTGATCGAGCGACCACGCCGCGGGGAGCATACCGCGACGACTCACTCGACCGTAGGTCGGCTTCAAGCCGACGACCCCACAGAAAGCCGCCGGTCGCCGAATCGACCAGCCGGTCTCACTGCCCATGGAGGCGTAGCCGAGACCGGCCGCGACCGCCGCCGCCGAGCCGCCGCTGGATCCCGCGGTGATCCGCTCCACGTTCCAGGGGTTGCGGACGGGTCCGTAGTGCGGATTGATCGTCGTCGTGCCATAGGCGAACTCGTGCATGTTGTTTTTGCCGACGAGAATCGCTCCAGCCTCGCGGAGACGGCGGGTCACCGTCGCGTCCGCGTCGGGGATGTAGTCCGCCAGGATGCGCGACCCGCCGGTAGTGCGCAGGCCCGCCGTGAGGAAGAGGTCCTTCAGCGAGATTGGGATGCCGTGGAGCGGCCCGCGGTAGCGGCCGGCGACGATCTCTTGCTCGGAGTCGCGCGCGCTCCGGCGCGCAGCGTCGGCGGTGACCGTGATGAACGCGTTCAGCGTCGGATTCAGACGCTCGATGCGGTCGAGAACGGCCTCGGTCACCTCGACCGGCGACACCTCGCGGGTGCGAACCAGCAGCGCAACCTCGGCGATGCTGGCGAGAGCCAATTCGTCGCGCGTCACCGTCGCGCCTCCTGGATCGGCTGCCAGGTCAGCGCGGGCTCCGGCAGCTCCGCGTCGAGCTCTTCGATCGCCTCGAGGCAGCCCAGAAGCTGCGCGGCCCGATCGACCAGCAGGGGAAGCCGTTCCTCGGGCACACCGGCCCCGCGTAAGCGCGCCAGGGCGCGACCAGCCAGCTCGGATGAAACTGCGGGAATGCTCATCTTCTTCCTCCATGACTCTCGCAGACAGAAAAGACCACTACTGGAGTCAGTCCACGGTGAGCAGGACGTGGAGGTGCTGCGCACCGCGAGCACCTCCACGCCCTGCTCACCGTGGCTTTGCTTCAGGCGTGGACTCGCGCCGCCGTCACGGACTGCGACGGCTCCGGTTCGACGTCCACCCCACAGTACGGGCAGACGTGCCACCCGAGCTGGAGCAACCGGCCGCAGCTCGTGCAGGGCCGCTTCAGCTCGGCGCGGCAGATCGGGCAAACCCGGTAATCGGCCCTGACGCGGCGCTTGCAGCCGG
>DATLRG010000329.1:0-2334 GCA_035534795.1 Chloroflexota bacterium | reverse complement strand
CGCGCTCCGCGCGCGGCAACTCAGGCTTTGACCGGACCTCTACCCGTCTTTCAGCAGCCCATAATAGTGCTCGAAATCACCTTCGCCGACCATTTTGCCCAACTTCTGGTACTCCCGGCGCGTGGCGCGTACCAGGTGCTTCATGCCGATGGGGCAGTCCGCGCCAGCGGCGAGGAAGGCGGCGCCCAGGGCGATGTTGCGGATGTGGCCGCCAGTCAGGCGGAACTTCCTGGCCAGGAAGGCAAGGTCGAGATCCGGATCGAGCGGCGCCTCCCGGGGCAGCGCGAGATGCCAGATCGCCACCCGCTCCGCTTCCTCGGGCATGGGGAACTCCAGCACGAAGTCGAGCCGCCGCACGAACGCCTCGTCCATGCTGCCCCGCAGGTTCGTGGTCAGAATGGCCGGTCCATCGTACGTCTCGAGCCGTTGGAGCAGGTAGGCGACCTCGACGTTCGCGTAGCGGTCGTGGGCGTCGCGGACCTCGGAGCGCTTACCGAACAGCGCCTCGGCTTCGTCGAAAAGAAGCACCGCATCGCCCTGGTCTGCCGCGCGGAAGATAGTCTCGAGGTTTTTCTCGGTTTCGCCGATGTATTTACTGACGACCGCGGCGAGGTCGATCCGGTAGAGTTCCAGACCGAGGGCGCCGGCGACGATCTCCGCGGCCATCGTCTTGCCGGTGCCGGGCTGGCCGGCAAACAGCGCGGTGAGACCGGCGCGACGCGCGTGCTTGCGCCCGAACCCCCAGCGCTCCAGCACGGTGATCTGGTAACGTGCGCGTGAACAGATTTCACGGAGCTGCGCCATGCCGTCGGCAGGGAGCACGATGTCATCCCAGCCGTAGCGTAAATCGAGGCGATGGGCGAGGCCGGCCAGCGGCGGCGCGGCGATCGCGCGCGCGGCCGCCCGGACGTCGCCCGGTTCGACCTGATTGTCTCCCCGCCAGGCCGCTCGGAGGCGCGCGGCGGCGCCGACCGCGCGGACCGACTCTTCGTCCAGGCGAAAGCGGGCCGCCAGCTCCGCGACCTCATCAGCCGGCACCTGCCCGTCGATCTGCCGCCGCCAGATCTGGAGTCGAGACGTCAGCGGGAGCGCGGGTAGCTCGACGCGGATCCCACGCGACTCCGGCAGCCACGCCGCCGGCTCCCAGCGGGTCTCGCCGATCAGGAAGGTCGGTCCCAAACGCTCGACCAGGAGCGTGCGCAAAGACGTACGGACGGGAACGACCTCGGGCTCGTCGTGCAGGAGTCGGCCGAAGCCGTCCAGCGCCAACACCGCGTCCTGCAACAGTGCCTCGCGCGCGGCGAGCGCGAGCGCGGACGCGGCCTTGCCACTCGAGAGCAGCGCGTCGACGCCGACGAGGAGCAGCGGCCGTCCCGTCTGGGAGCACGCGGCGTGGATCGAGGCGCGCTTCGCCGCCCCGGACGGGCCGTGGACGTAAATGAGTGGGCCCGGCGCGCCGTCCGCCACTGCATTCATCAGCAAGCGGACCAGACTCCCCTGGGGATCCTCGAGTCGGGCCACGTCGCTCGTGTCGTCGGGCGGATACAGCCTGGCGCAAGCGGCGACGCGGGCGTCGAGCTGGTCCGACCCTAGCAGATAGTCGGCAATCCGCTCGTCGAGGCGCAGCGGCCGGTTGAGGAGCGGCCAGTTGGCGGCAGCCTCGTCGGCGAGAACGACCAGACCGCTGGCAAACAGCCGCCCCAACGGGCCAAGGGTCCGACGATCGGCAATCCGCGCTTCCACGGACGGACTGAGCAGTCGCAACAACAGGTCGACCGTGGGACGGCGGCGCGACACGTCGTCCTGGAGGTAGGCGTAGAGTCGTTCGTAGCGCAGGTCGAGCTCGGGCGCCAGACAGATCAGGAGCGTTTCCTGTTCGAAGGCGTCGAGGTGGAAAGTACGAGCGAGTTGGCCGAGCCGCGGGACGATCGCGCCGGCTGGCTCACCCAGCAGTCGCTCCGCGGCGTCTTCGGGCGGTGCTTCGCCGAGCAGGCCGTCCGCGTCGGCGTCGGAAATGTACAGGCCCCGCAGGGGATCGGCCGCGCGCTCCGCCAGCTCCGTGCGCAGCTCTTCCACGGCCAGACGCAAGGACAGGTCCAAGCGCACCAGGGCATCGTGGAGGGCGTCCGTATCCGTTGCGACCATGCTACTCAATCTTTGCGGCTCAATCTTCGTTACTCGATCTTCGTTACTTATTGGCGTTTAGAGTTCAGTTGGCACAGGGCAGCGATTCTTGCGTCAGCGCAACAAACATCAGGTCGACCAAGGACGCTTAGGCGGCGGTTTTTGCCCGCCTTTTACGTGCAGGAAGCACCGGATGCCGCTCGCGTGGCT
>DATLRG010000328.1:0-3381 GCA_035534795.1 Chloroflexota bacterium | reverse complement strand
GTGTGGCGAACATCCATTCGTGCAACCGATTCCCGGCGTGACCGAAAGGTGTGTCGAGGCTCTGAACTTCGCCCGTGCCGAAACCATCGAGCGAGATGGAGAAGAATTGGACGCGGGTGAGTGACATGGCTGGAGTTCCTTCCTCTGATTGTCGAGCTTTATCGGATCTGGCCGCTCGTCGCATCGAGTCGTGAGGGCGCTTGCCGCGCTTCCTCGTCCGACCCTCGGACCGGAGGCTCCGACCTGGCTCAAACCGTATCCGCTGAACACGTTCGATGCTTCGCTAACGACGCGTTCGCTTCGGGTCCACGTCCCACGTGACTGCTGGTCTTCGTGCTGTCCGCGATCAGGTGACGATTCCTCTCCGATTGGGACGCACCGGAGTCTTGATCAGTCTTCTGGAGAGTAGTCGAGTGGGAACTGTCCCAATCGACATCGTCCGTCTCACCAGGAGAATACCGTGTTCGTGCTCGCCGAAGCGACTGCCCAATCAAAGGTGTCGCATCGCCCAGTCTTCATAAGTGATCGCGAGAATTCTGGCAGGCCGGACACACGCCCGGCCGAACCGTCTTAAATTTCGCGCGCTACCCGGGTGCCGTCCTCCATGGCATGGCGCAGTTGGCGCGGGGCGAAGGCGTCTCCGATCAAGTGGAGTTCCATGTCTGTGGCCTGTTCCTCGACGTAAGTTTGCAGAGCGAGATAGAGCGCATCGCGCCCGATCCCACTCGACGAGACGATGACGCTCTCCGCAGGGATGTCGCGTACCGCTCCGGTCAGGACGTGTGTTACCGTGACACTTTCGGCTGAGATCGCCAGTGGCGCGGTGAGGGCGGTAATCGTCACGCCCTGGCGCAGCAGACGCTCAACGAGCACGGCGCGCAGCGTGGTGCCGATGTCTTCGCCCAGACTGTACTGCGGCGTCACGATCTCGACCTGATGCCCCGCCAGACTCAGGGCGTCGGCCACTTTCGGGCCGGGGGTGTAGCCGGTCTCGTCAAGGATCACACAGCGCGTGCCGACGGGCGCCTGGCCAGCGAGCATCGCGGCGGCGGTCATCACATGCGGAAGGTCGGCGCCCGGGATCGGCGGCCGACGCGGCTCCGCCCCGGTGGCGAAGATCACGACCTCGGGCTGCTCGGCCAGCACGGAGGCGACGGTTGCCTCCTGGCCGGTGCGAATCGTCACCGGCAGTTTACCGAGTTGTCCCGACAGCCAGTCGACGGCGCCACGATACGCCTCCCAGCCGGGTGCGCGGCAGGCGATCAAGATCGCGCCGCCTAATACGTCGGCGCGCTCGACCAGCGTCACCTCGTGTCCGCGCAGCGCCGCCACGCGGGCCGCCTCCATCCCCGACGGGCCGCCGCCGACCACCAAGACGCGTTTCGGATGCGCAGCCGGCACGAGCGTGCCCCACTCGCGCTCATGACCGATGACCGGGTTCTGGACACACTGAATCGGCAAGCCGAAGTAGAGCCGGTCGATGCAGCCCTCGTTCGAGCCCATACAGACCCGAATGTCGTCCAGCCGCCCCTCGCGCGCCTTATTCGGTAGCTCAGGGTCGGCAATCAGCGCGCGGGTCATGCCGACGAGGTCCGCACTCCCCTCGCGCAGCACCTTCTCGGCCTGCTCCGGCGTCACGATGCGCCCGGTCACGATCACGGGCGCCTGCACGGCTGCGCGAATGCGCTGCGAGAGTCCGGTGAACGTGGCATGCGGGAAATAGGCCGAGGGGATGTTGTAGCCACGCGAGCGGTAGGTGGAGATCGTCCCGCCGGTGACGGTGAAGTAGTCCAGCAGGCCGGTCCGGTCGAGGCGGACGACAATGTCGAGCAGTTCATCAGGACCGAGCCCGCCGCGATCGTGATCGTCGCCGGAGACGCGCGCGCCAATGATGAAGTCGCGTCCCACGGCCGCACGCACCGCCTCCAGCGCTTCGAGCGAAAAGCGCAGGCGATTCTCCAGCGATCCGCCATAGGCATCCTGGCGTCGATTGATAGATGGATTCCAGAATTGGTCGGGAAGCTGATCGTCATAGAAGGCAAGATCGCAGCCGTCAAACCCGCACGCTTTCAACCGCTGACACGCCTGAGCGTAGTGCTCGATCATCTGCCGGATCTCGCCAAGCGACAGGACGTGCGGCACGCTTGAGGCGATGTCGCTGACGGTATCCGAGGGTCCGTAGCCGGTCTGATCGAACGTGGCACGACTGCGCCGTCCGGAGGAAGTCACCTGGGAGATCGCGATGGAGCCGTGGGCTTTGACCACCGCCGCCGCCTCACGCAAGCCGGGTAGCGCCGTGTCGTCGAAGAGGTTGACGTGATCGGGGGCGATCGGGGTCAGCGGCGAGGCGGCGGCTGAGCCGAACATCATGACCGTGCCGCACCCGCCGCGGGCCTTGGCGGCGTGATACGCGATTTCACGCGCGCTTGGCGACCCGTTGGCCGCCATGTTGGTGCCATGGCTGGTGGAGACGATGCGATTGCGCACCTCGATATGGCCCAGTTGGAAGGGGGAGAAGAGAAGCGGGTAGGCAGCGGTTGACATATGCGGCTCCGTCTCGGCAAATGGTCTCATGCGGGCGTCATACCGCGCGTCACGCACGCAGACCACGACAGATCACAGGTGGCTGAACCGGGCGCCGTGCGTCAATCAGGACAGGTATGCGGCTGGCGCGGAGCACCGGTTAGGAACTGTACGCGCTCCGATCGGGCACTGTCTATGACCGCCGCCTATGGCGGCATTGGATCGAGCACCTCAGCCAACACAGACAAGTCTCCCGACACGCTGCTGTCCTCCTAAGGCGGTCTCCTCGGCAGCGACATCCAGATTCGCGGGCGACGTCCGAGCGAAGGCATGCCGGATATTCCGGAGGAATTAACGGTACTCATGGATGACGTTCCCCACCGTATTCCCTCACGAAATGTCCCCGTCTCCTACTCCGGTCTTCGTCTCTGCGGCCTGCAATGGCAGCCGGAAGAGTGCAAGGATCGGAGTACGACATAGTCTTTGTGTTGGCGGTTCGCGTTCGCACCCCAGGACGGGCGCAGGAGATCTCGAGGCAGTACGTGCAGACGTTGTGTCACGGGGAAGAGCGCGATCTTTCCGCGTATAACCGCTTACTCGACGACAGACCTCACGTCGTGATACGTGACGAGCAATCTCAGTGACGCCGCAGGAACAGCTGACGCGGCTCCTGGCAGGGGACGGATCACCGACTTGCCCACCGATGTGGTGGCAACGCTACGACGTCGGGATGAAGCCACTCCCCCCAATGGGCGCCGCGGATCTCTCTGACTTCATCGCTGGACGCGACGAGCGGAGCAGCATCATCCTGACCAGTTACCGCGCATCCGCGGAATGGCCCGAACTCTTCGGGGATCC
>DATLRG010000327.1:0-7855 GCA_035534795.1 Chloroflexota bacterium | reverse complement strand
ATCCCCAGCGCTCCTCGCGGAGGAGCAGCCGAGAGTGTCGGGCAGTCGCGGCGGGTTTTGCGATCACGGCGCTTCTCATCTCCCGGGGCCATCGCCTACAAGATTCCAATCAAGCTAGAGTTGCAGCGCCAACGGGCGCTGAAACTCTAGCTTGATTGGAATCTTGTAGACGATGGCCCCGGGAGATGAGAAGCGCCGTGATCGCAAAACCCGCCGCGACTGCCCGACACTCTCGGCTGCTCCTCCGCGAGGAGCGCTGGGGATTCATCTTCATCACGCCGTTTCTCCTCTTCTTCGCCGTCTTCAACGTCATTCCGTCGATTCTGGCGTTCTGGCTGAGCGTCGTCACCTGGCAACCGGCAACCGGCGCGACGCAGTTCATCGGCTTAGAAAAATTCGGCACGCTCGCCCGCGAGCCGACGTTCTGGAAGGCGATGGAGAATACCTTCTATTACGCGGCCCTGGTCACCCCGGCCAGCGTGCTTCTGGCTCTCATCACCGCCGCCTTGATTTACGCGCTTCCCTGGGGTGGCTTGCGGGAGTTCTTCCAGGGCGCCTTCTACCTGCCGGGCATCGTCGCCGCCGTCGCGGTCGCGGTGATCTGGCGCTTCATCTACGACTACGAGATCGGACTGCTCAACGCGGTCGCCGGCCTGTTCGGCGTGCAACCGGTCAACTGGCTGGGCAATCCACACATCGCGATGCTCGCGGTCGCCCTGATGGAGGTGCTGACCGGCCTGGGTGGCGCCATCATCATCTTCATCGCGGCAATCGGCGGAATTCCCCAGAGTCTATACGACGCCGCGAAGATCGATGGCGCCATGTTCTGGCAGGAGTTCTTCCAGATCACCCTGCCGCTGCTGGTGCCGGCGATCCTGTACGTCGCGGTGGTGCGGACCATCGGCGCGTTCCAGGTCTTCGTCCCAATCTACCTCCTCACCTCCGGTGGCCCCTCGAACGCGACGCTCACGATCGGCTTCCTGATCTACCGTCAGCTCTTCTATTACGCCGACATCAGTCTCGCCTCGGCGACCGGCCTCGCGCTCCTGGTCGCGACGCTCGTGTTCACCGTGGTCCAGTTCCGCTGGTTCAAGTCCGTCGTGGAGTACTGAGATGCAGATCTCCACGGCGCCCGGCGCGGCTGCGCGGCCCATCGGGCAGACGAAGCCGCGTGGTGCTGGGAAATCACACCTGCTCCCGTGGCTGGGGCGGACCGTCGTCGTCGTCGGGTTGGGCGGCTGGGCGGCGACCTCTCTCTTCCCGATGTACTGGATGGTGATTACCGCGCTCAAAGGTCCAGCGGAGATCACCGCGCTGCCGCCGTCGATGTGGGTTCACGTGCCGACGCTGGCGAACCTCGTCTACGTCTTCACCGCTCCGGTGCCGTTCATTCGCTGGCTGGGGAACAGCACGATCGTCTCGACGTCGTCGACCTTTGGCACGCTGGCGATCTGCTCGTCGGCCGGCTATTCGTTCGCGCGGATGCGGTTTCGCGGCCGCGATGCGATCTTCTGGTCGTTGATCGCGACGATGCTGGTGCCTGGATTTTCGACGCTGATTCCGTCGTACGTCTGGACACAGATGCTCGGGCTCCACGACACCTACTGGGTGCTGATCCTGCCGTCATTCGCGTCGCCGTTTGCCGTTTTCCTGACCCGTCAGTTCATCGTCACCCTGCCCAGCGAGCTCTTCGACGCCGGGCGGGTCGACGGCTGCAGCGAGTTCGGCCTTTGGTGGCGCATTGCCATCCCGCTCAGTCAGCCGGTCCTGGCCGCGCTCGGGACGTTCGTGTTCGTCGGTAGCTGGAACGACTTTCTCTGGCCGCTGGTTGTCATCAGCAAGCTAACGATGTTCACCGTTCAGGTTGGCGTGGTGACCATGCAGGGGTTCGTTCAGGGAGCGGGGCCAGATTACGGGACGATCATGGCCACGGCCCTGGTCCTCTCGATCCCGCCAATCGTGGCGTTCCTGTTCATGCAGCGCTATCTCGTCAGTGGCCTGACCATCGGAGCGATCAAAGGATGACTCAGCCTCAGTCAGGGTGCTTGCGGACTGCCCGCCCGGAAGATCTGCCGGCCATCGTCGACCTGGCCTGCACCGCCTTTGGCGAAAAGCTGCGCGAGCGCTTTCGCCAGGGCTTGTACGCCGATTCCAGCTACCGCCCCGAGCAGTCGTGGGTGGCCGAGGTCGACGGCAGGATCGTCAGCCACGTGCGGGTCCGGGACCGGCCGATTCGCTACGGCAGCGCCGTTCTGCGGATGGGAGGCATCGGCACGGTCGCGACGCTGCCGGCGTACCGCGGTCGGGGTCTGGCAACCGCGTTGCTAACGGACGCGATTGACTCCATGCGCGCCCAGGGCCTCCACCTGAGCATGCTGTTCACCGGACGGTTTACCTTCTACGCCCGGCTGGGCTGGGCGGCGTTCCCGCTGCACTGCTTTCAGTGGCCTCTCCCAATCGATCGTCTGGCAGTCGATCCGACCAGCTATCGCGTGCGGACGTTCGACTCGAACCGCGACCTGGCCGGCGTTGAGGCGGTGTACGACGAGTACAACCACCGGCGCACGGGCACCCACGTCCGATCCTCCCAGTTTTGGCGCGAAGGCATCGCCCAGGGTCGACGCCTGGCCCCGACGCTGGTGGCTGATCGAGAAGGTGTCGTCGTCGCCTACGCCACCTTCCGGTCCCGCGGCGACGCGGTGCAACTCGACGAGGCGGGCTGCCGAGCCGGCGCCGCGAGCGCATTCGCGCCGCTGGCTCGGGCGATCGTCGAGGAAGGAGTCGCGGCGGGCGCCCAGCGGATCGAAGGGCACTTGCCGCGCAGCCACGGCTTGCTGGCGGCATTGGCGCGGCTCAGCAGCGTCCCGATCGAGGGGCGGCTGAGAGGCGGGGTGATGCTCCGAGTCGTCGACCTTCACGGGCTCTTCCAGGCCGCACTGCCAGCCCTGTCCGAGCGGCTGAGCCGGCACGAGTGGCTGAGCTCGCGCCAGGCCTCGTTTGGCTTCCGCGTCCGCGGCGATTACGTCCGGCTGTCCCTCGATCGTGGCGATCTCGCCCTCGACGCCGAGCCCGCCGAGCGCGTGCTGGACCTGGGTACCAGCCTCTTCTTCCGGCTCTTCTTCGGCGAAAGTCCGCTGGCGCTGCTCGCCGAGGATCTTACCGTCGGTGGCCTGGATCCGGGTGGCGACGAGCTTGCTCTGCTCGGCGCCCTTTTTCCGCCGCAAGACCCGTTCTACTGGGCCGCGGATGATTTCTAACAGAGCGTGGCATCACAAAATGACGAGGGGTCATATGCTTGCAAACGCACCTGACGGTCCTGCTCTCTATCGATCACTTGGCATCCGCCCGGTGATCAACGCCGCCGCCGCGCTGACGGTTCTCGGCGGCTCGGTCATGCCTCCCTGCGTCCGCGACGCGATGGCGAAGGCCGCGGAGTGCTTCGTCGACATCGACGACCTGCAGGCGGCGGTCGGCAAGCGCATCGCCGAGCTGACCCACAATGAGGCGGCGCTGGTCGTGGGCGGCTGCGCGGCGGGCCTGGCCGAGATCACCGCCGCGCTGATGGTCGGCACGGACCCCTACCTGATCCGCCGACTCCCCGACACCACCGCCCTCAAGAACGAGGTGTTGATTCACCGTGCGCACCGCAACCGCTACGACCAGGCGGTGCGGACCGCGGGGGCCCGGCTCGTCGAGTTCGGCCTCGGCTACGAGACTCAGCCCTACGAGCTGGAGGGGGCGATCACCGACCGCGCGGTCGCCGTCCTCTACGCCGTCGCCGGCTTCCTCCCACGGGGAACGCTGACTCTGGAAGAGACCGTGGCCATCGCCCATCGCCACGCCCTGCCTGTGATCGTCGACGCCGCCGCTCAGCTCCCGCCGCCCGAGAACCTCTGGCGCTTCACGCGGGACCTGGGGGCCGACGTCGCCATCTTCTCCGGGGGCAAGGACCTGCACGGCCCACAGGCCAGCGGGTTGGTCGTGGGCAAGCAGGCGATCGTCGACGCCGTGGCACTCAACGGGTACCCACACCACAGCATCGGCCGGCCGATGAAGATCGGCAAGGAGAACATCGTCGGTGCGCTGGCGGCGGTGGAATGGTATCTGAGCCAGGATCACGACGCGCGCCTGGAGGACTGCGAGCGGCAGGTCCGCCAGCTCCAGGAGATACTCGCTGGTCTGCCGGGCGTGATCGTCCAGCGAGCCTGGCCGGGCGAAGCCGGCGAGCCACTTCCCAGGGGGCTGGTCGTCCTGGAACACGGGAGGTGCCGCCTCGACCGGAACGAGCTACGCGCGGCATTGCGCGCTGGCGACCCCATCGTCGAGGTGGAGCTGGCACCCGATGGCATCTACGTCAACCCGGCCACCCTACATCCAACGGAAATGGAGCTGGTCGCCCATCGCTTGTCAGATCTGCTATCTTCCATTAGAGACACTATCCAGGCCTGAGTTTCAGCGCGCGGGGCGCGCTGAAACTCAGGCCTGGACGAGACTGAGAGCGGTGATCAACAGTGGGCATGGATGCCAGGCGGGCAAAGAACGGAGACAGTCTGACCGCCCGCGCCTTCCGCGTTCTCCACGAGCGGCTGCTGTACAATGCGATCACTCCGGGCGAGATGATCGACGACGCGGCGCTGGCCAGAGAGCTCGGGATGAGCCGCACGCCGATACGGGAGAGCTTGCTGGCGCTGGAACAGCGCGGCCTCGTGCGGATCGTGCCGCGCGTCGGCCACTTCGCGACCGAGATCACGCCCGCCGACGTCGTCGAGGCCTACGAGGTGCGCTTGCTCCTCGAACCCGCGATCGCCGCGTTTGCCGCCCAGCGGATCACCCCGGACGAAGTGACTCGACTGCGCGGAGTGGTTGGCTTCGGTCCCGACGAGATCAACCCCGCCGTTTACTCGCGAGCGGTCGCGCTGAACCGCGAGTTTCACGTGGGCATCGCCCTCGCCTCGGGCAACCGTCGTCTGTCCGAGCTGTACGCCAACCTGATGGATAATCTGACCCGCATCGTCCACTACGAGCTCTCGCACGGCTTTACCAGTGGTGCCTGGCGGGACGAGCACCTCACGATCCTGGCAGCGATCGAGAGTCACGACGAGGCCGAAGCGAGCCGGATCGTGCGCGGCACCATCCTGGACACCCACGTGATGATGCGGAAAGGCGTCTGGCTGAGGTTCCGCGACGTCGTCGAACGAGACCAGGAGGCGTTCCAGCGGAGCCGGTCGGCGTTGGAGCGACGGGATAGCGCTCTACCCGCCCTGCAGCTCGACAGCCATCCGGCGCAGCCCGGCCGTTAATCCGCCATCGACTGGTAAGACGGCGCCGGTGATCCAGGAGGCGTCGTCGGAGGCCAGGAAGAGAGCAGCGCGGGCGACATCCTCCGGCTCGCCGACCCTCCCCAGCGGATACCAGCGCGCCAGCTTGTCGAAGACGTGGGGTGACTTCGCGAGCGTCGCATCCCAGATTGGCGTGCGTACCGTTCCTGGACAGATCACGTTGGCGCGAATGCCGTCCGCGGCGTAGCGCACGGCCACGTTCTGGGTAAGGTTGATCAGCCCAGCCTTGGCGGCGCTGTACGCGTCTTCGCCGAGGCCAAGCAGGCCGTTGACCGACGCGACGTTGACCAGGGCACCGCGGCGGCGTTCGAGCATCGCCGGGAGAACGGCGCGAGTGAAAAGGTACGGTCCCTTGAGAACGACTGCCAGGTTGCGGTCCCAGGTCGTCTCGTCGGTGTCGAGGACGCTGTCGCCCAGGGAAATGCCCGCGTTGTTGACCAGAACGTCGATCTGGCCGTAGCGGACGAGGGTGCGCTCGACGGCACGCTCGACCTCGCGGGCGACGGTCACGTCCGCGTGCAAGTAGGTCGCGTCGCCACCGGAGGCGCCAATCGCCTCGACCGTCCGGGCTCCCCCGTCGTCCTGGAGGTCGCAAACGACGACTCGCGCCCCTTCGCGGGCGAAGAGCATCGCCGTCGCCCGTCCGATGCCGGACGCCCCTCCCGTCACGATCGCCACGCGATCCTTCAGACGCTCCATCTTCTTCCTCCTGACCCTTCCCACACACCCTCTAAAATCCCTCGGCGAAGGCGGGGCGAAACGGATCGACGCCGGCGTGAAAGCGGCCGGTTCCCGGCTCGACGAGGATCCCCAGCGGCAGCGCGAAGGGAGCGAGAGTGAACAGATTCTCAGCCACGCGCACGCGGTGTCCCCGGGCCTCCAGCGCCGAGCAGACCGCGGCTGGCACGCGGGAGTCGACCAGAACGACCGGTCCGCTGCAGTCGATGCGTGGCGCGGCGACCGCGTCCTGGATGCTCATCCCGTGATCGACGACGTTCAGCAGGACCTGCGTCACCGCCTGGATGATCCGTCGTCCGCCGGTCGCACCGATGGCCAGGAACGGACGGCCGTCGCGGAGGATCAGGAGCGGACTCATGTTGTTCAGGCCACGCTTGCCCGACGCGAGCGAGTTCGGTCGCCCCGGCACCAGATCGAACCAGGCCATCGCGTTGTTCAGCAGAACGCCGGTCCCCGCGACGACGACGCCCGAGCCAAAGTTGTTGACGAGCGTCTGCGTCAGCGCCACGACGTTGCCCTGCCGGTCGGCGACGGCGAGGTGAGTGGTCGATCCGCCGCTCCCGCCGCGCCCGGCGCTGGTATCGGCGCGCGCTGGTCCGGGTCCCGAGTCGTCGAAGGTCCAGGGATCGCCCGGCTCGACCACGGCGGCCGCGCGGTCCGCGCGAATCAGGTCGCGTCGGGCGCGGGCGTAGTCCCTCGCGAGAAGCCCCTTCCAGGGAACCGCCACCTGCTTCGGATCGGCGACGTACCGGTAGCGGTCGGCGAAAGCCCCGCGGAACGCCTCGGCCTGCAGATGAAGGTCCAGGAGGCTACCGGCGCCGGCCGACCTGAGGTCGAATCCTTCCATGACGTTCAACGCTTGCAGCGCGGTGATGCCGCCGCAAGCGCCCGGCACGGCGAAGACACGATCACCGCGGTAATCGGTCGCGATCGGGTCCTCGAAGAGGGTTGCCTGGTAGCGCGCCAAATCTTCCTCCGAGATCAGCCCGCCGTTCTCGCGCATCGCCCCGGCGATGTCCCGCGCGATCGGACCGCGATAGAACGCAGCCGCGCCATCGCGGGCGATCAGCCGGAGCGTCGCGGCGAGGTCGGACTGAACCAGACGCGCCGGCGCCGGGCCACCGTCCATGGGCGGGATGGGGAATCCGCCGGGCAGGAAAATCCGGGCGGTGGCCGGGAAGCGACTCAAGGTGCGCATGGCCGAGCCGAGTCGAAGCGCCGAGAGCCAGTCGAGGGAGACCCCTTCCTCGGCGAAGCGAATCGCCGGAGCGATCGCCCCGTCGAGCGAGATCGTGCCAAACTGCCCGAGAGCCAGCTCCATGCCCCGCACCATGCCAGGCACCGAGGCGGCGCGGTAGCCGACGGCGTTCGCGTCGTCTTTCACCTTCGGCCAGCCGTATGGTCCCGCTCCGCCCTCCGCGTCGAGCTCGAAGGTAGCGGGACCGGCGGCGAGCGGCGCGTCCATGGCGTAGTCGATGGCGACGGTGCGGCCGGTGCCCGCCTGGTGGATCAGCATCATCCCGCCGCCGCCGAGGCCACCGGACGCCGGCTCGACGACACCCAGGGCGAACGCCATGCTCACCGCGGCGTCGACGGCGTTGCCGCCGCGCTTCAAGACGTCCAGGCCGACCCCGACCGCGAGCGGGTGCTTCGCCGCGACCATCCCCCGGTCGCCAATCGCCTCGTCCTTGCCGATGCGCCAGATGCTCGAAGACATGTCACGACACCACCTTCAGCGAGCTCTGTCGCGGGGGAGTGATGGAGGTGGTGGGGGGGGG
>DATLRG010000326.1:0-4063 GCA_035534795.1 Chloroflexota bacterium | reverse complement strand
GGACCCGCTTCGCGTTGGTTTCTGCGTCCTCCGCCCGCCGATCAGGACGTGGTCCTCGCCGCGAACAGCGACCCCACCGGGCAGCTAAAGCCAGGGAGAAGCGGCGACGATAGGGCATCTTCTTCGTGGAGCGTCTCGGCGAGATGAAGCATCATCTCCGCGCGCCGGTAGACTTCGACCAGGCGCAGGCGCCAGTCCACGATCCAGTACTCGCGCACGCCGCGTTGGCTGTAGAGCTTCAGCTTCGCCTCGCGATCGCGTCGCTCGTTCGTCCGCCCCGGCGACAGCACCTCGATCACCAGATCCGGCGCGGCGTGAAGCTTCCCATCATCCTCCAGCACGCTCGACAGCCGCTCCCGGCTGACCCAGACGACGTCTGGCGCCACGTCATCGTCGGCACCGAAGACGACTCCGGGAGCAATGTTCGCGATGCCCTGTCCCGTCCTGGCCGACCAGACCTGAAGAACCGAAAATGCCATTCCGCAGGTAAGCTGGTGATGCCAGTCAGGTTGCTTCGACACGAACAACTCCCCGTCGACGATTTCGTAGCGCTTGCCGTCGTCGGGCAGCAGCTCGAGATCTGCCGACGTCCAACGCACCACCTGTGTCATGGCCTACTCCATTCGCTCCTCAAAAGCAACCGGACGCCTCGTCGGCGCCGCGACCCGCATCGATCATAGCACGCCACCTGGGGACCACCCGTGATGGGGAGGTCCACTCCGAGAATGGCCACGTTTGGGCGCTGCGTCGGGGCAGCCTCATCCCCGTGGGCCCGCGTGGCCTCGTCCTTCTCCCCTCTCCATCTCCGATGGAGAGGGGAGAAGGACGAGACCGGACTGTTCCGCCTCTGCATCTCCGTTCCCCCTCTCCATCTCCGATGGAGAGGGGGCGAGGGGGTGAGGCCACGCGCTCTTACTGCGCGATGACTCAGGCCAGCCCGTAGTGCTCGTCGATCGCCTTCTGCGCCGCGCGCACTTTGCCACTCAGCACATCCGCGACCAGCACCGGGTGGCCGGCGTGGGATGACTCCAGAATGCTGAAGGCCGCCGCCACGTCTCGCAGACCCTCCTCGCCGCTCGCTTCCGGTTGCCCGTGGCGCTCGATCGCTCCGAAGAAATCGTAAAACTCCATGGCGAAGCCATCCGGCGTGCTGATGGGCAGCCAGCGCCCGCGTTCCGCCGGCGACGCCTCGCTCCGGAACAGATCGCGCACGTCGATGGGCGGCTCACCGTCGCGCAGCAATCGGCCGCCCTTGAGGCAGCCCTTGCTCCCGTACACGACCATGCCGTCCGGCAGCCCCGTCGGCTCGCCATGTCCGGCCCAGGTGAACGACATTTGCCCGATCCCTCCGTTCGCCAGCTCGAACGTGGCCATGAAGGCATCGTCGGCGTCGGGATGGATCGTCTCCACGACGTTGCCGTGTTCGTCGCGCCGATAGCGGGTCGGTTCGAACGTGCGCACGACAGCGCCGACCCTCTCCACCTCGCCGCAGAGGTAACGCACGCGATGGAAGAGGTGGACGCCGATGTCCAGGGTCGGGCCGCCGCCGGCGAGTACTTGCGAGTGGCGCCACGGCGTGTCGGCGACGACCTTGTCGGGCGACCACTCGGCCGTGCCGATACCAATCGACGCCACCATCTGGACGTCGCCCAGGTAGCCGCGCTCGATGGCCCAGCGCGCCACGCGCGAGCCCTCGGCGTAACGAACGTTTTCGGTCACGCCCAGCGTCACGCCGTTGCGCTTCGCCGCCGCCACCATCTCCCGGCCCGCCGCGACGCTCACCGAGAACGGCTTCTGCACCAGAACGTGCTTGCCCGCGTCCGCGGCCTTCACCGTGTAGGCGTGGTGCGCGAACACCGAGGCCGGGATGTCGAGGGAATCCACGGTCCCGCTGGCGAGCAGGTCGTCGAAGCTGTCGAAGACCTGCGCCTCGACGTCGGGCTGAAAATCGCTGACGTAGCTGTGCGGAGCGCTGAGCGGGTCGCCGGGTACCTTGCTCACCGGCGAGCGCGGCGGCGGCCCTTCGCCGCGCTTGCGGAACATCTCGGCGTCGCGGCGCTTCGGCGAGTACAGCGCGGTAATGCGAAAGTTATCGTGGCCCAGTTGGCGGAGCGTCGCGTAGCCGCGCAGGTGCGCCGGCAGGATCCGCCCACAGCCGACGATGCCGACCCGAATTGGTTCGTTCATCCCTCACCCCTCGTCACTCGTCACTGGAGTAGAGCCACGAGGGAAACCAGCTGGATGCGCTTGTTTGCTGCGCAAATCAAGCGCATCCAGCTGGTTTCCCTCGTGGACCAACTATCGTCATGGGGTATACTCGCCCTGAATCACGCTGTCAAGGCCCGGTTGCACGGGTGGACTATTGCAGATGGGAGATCGAGCAGATGCTCAGCGATGCTTCTCGCCGCGCCGATTCCACCGCGTTTCCCCGTTCATTCGGCACCAACGGTCTCGTCGCCACGGCTCACCCTCTCGCGACGCTGACCGGCATTCAGGTCCTGGCCGGCGGGGGCAACGCCGTCGACGCGGCCGTGGCGGTTGCCGCCGCGCAGAACGTCCTTCTGCCGGCAAGCTGCGGGCTCGGTGGCGACGTCTTTGTCGTCCTGTACGACGCGAGATCTGGCCAGGTGTACGCTTTCAACGGAAGCGGTGTCGCCGCCAACGGTGCCAGCGCCGACTACTATCGTGCCCAGGGACTGCGCACCATGCCCCTGCGCGGGATTCACGCGGTGTCGGTGCCGGGCGAGGTCGACGCCTACGCGACACTCCTGGCCCGCTTCGGCACGCGCTCGCTGGGCGAATTATTGCAGCCGGCGATCGGCTTTGCCGAGGACGGGGTGCCGCTCGTGGACACCGTGGCGCGACAGATCGAGGGTTCGGCGCCGGTCCTGAGCCGCTTCCCCACGAGCGAGCGGATCTTTCTCCCCGCTGGCACGTCGCCTGCCCCCGGCAGCGTCTTTCGACAGCCTGACCTTGCCGCCAGTCTCCGGACGATCGCGCGCGAGGGTCCCCGCTCCTTCTACGACGGGAGCCTGGCCGAGCAGATCCTTGCGTTCAGTCAGGCCGAGGGCGGCCTGTTTGATGGCGCCGAGTGGGCGAGCCACCACGGCGAGCTCTACGAGCCGATCAGCACCACCTATCGGGGAACGACCATCTACGAGACCGCCCCTCCATCTCAGGGCCTGCTGGTGCTCGAGCAGCTCAACATTCTGGAAGGCTTCGATCTGGCGTCGCTCGGCCATTGCTCCGCCGATTGGGTCCACCTGCTCGTCGAGGTGAAAAAGCTTGCCTTCGCCGATCGTCTGCGCTTCTGCGGCGATCCGCGCTTCGTCGACGTGCCGCTCGCCGCGCTCATCTCGAAGCGATTCGCCGCGCGGCGCCGACAGGAGGTCGACCTCACGCGCGCCCGTGAGCCGGCCGGCGCGGCCCCGGAGGACCTGGACGGCGACACCACCTACTTCGCCGTCGTCGACCGCGACGGGAACGCGGTCTCGTTCATTCACAGCCTGTCGGCGGGCTTCGGCAGCGGCCTCGTCGCCGGCGACACCGGTATCCTGCTGAACAATCGCGCCGGTCGCGGCTTCACGCTCGAAGCAGAGCATCCGAACTGCCTCGCCCCGCGCAAGCGGACCATGCACACGCTGAACTGCTACCTGGCCTGCCGCGACGGCCGGCCCTGGCTGGTCGGCGCAACGCCGGGTGGCGACCAGCAGCCGCAGTGGAACGTTCAGGTCTTGAGCGCCGTCCTCGACTTCGGACTCGATCCGCAGGCCGCCGCCGAGGCGCCGCGCTTCTACAGCTTTCCCGGCACCGATCCGGCCAACGACGGCAAGCCGTTCGAGCTGCGGATCGAAGACCGGATCGCGGAATCGGTTCGCGGTGACCTCGCGGGGCGTGGTCACCGGGTGATCGCCCTCGGCCCCTGGGAAGCCGCCAGTGGCGTCCAACTGATTCAGATCGACGCCGAGCGCGGCATCTACGTCGGCGGCAGCGACCCACGGGCGCGTGGCCTGGCGCTGGGATACTAAGTCTGGTCCACGGTGGAAAGCGCAGAGATGTGCTG
>DATLRG010000325.1:0-2328 GCA_035534795.1 Chloroflexota bacterium | reverse complement strand
TCTCTCGAAAGAGCGCCCAACCTGGGTCGAGATCGACCACCGAGCAATTGGCGACAACGTGAGCCGTCTGAAAGAGATTGCCCGACCTGCCGCGCTCATGGCGGTGCTGAAAGCTGACGCCTACGGCCACGGCGCGGTGGCAGTCGCCCGAACCGCCCTGGTCCGGAGGGCCGATTATCTGGCGACGGCCTGTCTGAGCGAGGCGATTAGCTTGCGCGCTCACGGCATCGCGGCGCCGATTCTGATCCTCGGTTTTACCCCGCCATGGCAGGCGCCCGAGGTAGTGCGCCATGATCTGACCGCGACCGTTTACTCGACGGAAATCGTCCACCATCTGTCGCGCGAGGCGCTCGCTCAGGGGCGAACGGCCAAAGTCCACGTCAAGGTTGACACCGGCATGGGACGCCTGGGCTTGCTGCCGGCCGAAGTTCCCGACTTTGTCGCGGCGATTCGGGCACTTCCGGGAATCGACCTCGAAGGCATCTTTACCCATTTCGCCTGTGCCGACGCGCCGGATCTCGAGCCAACCCTGGCCCAGCTCAGGCGCTTCAACGCCGTCCTCGCGAAGCTGGAAGAAAGCGGCTGCCGACCGCGCTACGTCCACGCCGCGAACTCGGCGGCAACGCTGCGCTTTCCCGAGGCACTCTTCACGATGGTGCGCTCGGGCATCGCCATGTACGGCCAGGATCCGTCCGAGCACGTCCGTTGTCCGGTCGGGTTTCGGCCGGCGCTGACTTTCAAGACGCTCGTCGCCCAGGTAAAAGAGCTACCAACCGGCAGCCCAATCAGCTACGGCGCCACGTTTGTGACCGGTCGCGCCTCGCGCATCGCGGTGCTGCCGGTCGGCTACGGCGACGGCTTTCGGCGCGGCCCCGCGAACTGGGGCGAGGTGCTGGTGCGGAGCCGGCGGGTGCCGATCGTCGGAGTGGTCTGCATGGACATGACCATGGTCGACGTCACCGACGTTCCGGGCGTACGTGCGGGCGACGAGGTGGTACTGATCGGCCGGCAGGGCGAGGAAGAGATCTCGGTCGCCGACGTCGCGCGGCGTCTCGGCACGATTCCCTACGAAGTGATCACCCAAATTCTCGCTCGGGTACCGCGTGAGGCCACGCCCGGGGAGTAAGCGAGGTAACGTGCCCAAGATTCGAGTCGACCCGAGGGCCTTACAAGATTTCGTGACCGCGCTGTTCGTTCAAGCTGGCCTTACCGCCGAGCACGCCCAAACAGTTGCCCAGGTTCAGCTCGAAGCGGACTTGCGCGGGATGCATTCGCATGGGATGCGGGCGGTGCCGACCTACCTCGAGCGCATCCGTCGCGGCATCATCAATCCTCAACCCAAGCTGACGGTAACCGATCTAGGAGTCGGCGTGCTGGTCGAAGGGGACGCCGGGCCCGGGCAGGTCGTCGCGAGCCGAGCGATGGCCGAGTGCCTGCGGCGCGCCCGGCGCCAGCGGATTGGCCTGGCCTTCGTCCGCGATTCGAACCACTTCGGTGCGGCCGGCTATTATGCCGGCATGGCGCTGGGCGAGGACATGATCGGCTTCGCCACGACGAATGGGAATCTCGTCCTCGCGCCCTGGGGCGGCGTCACGCCCACCGTGGGGAACAATCCAATCGCGATCGCTGTGCCAGCCGGCGAGGAGCCGCCGATTCTGGTCGATGTCGCCATGAGCGTGGTGGCCGGTGGCAAGGTGGACCTGCTCGCCGCCGAGGGCGAAGCGCTCCCCGACGGCTGGTGGCTCGACGCGGCCGGACAGCCGACGCGGGACCTCGCCGCGGCCTTGAGCGGCCTCGGCGTTCCCCTCGGCGCGCCGATCGCCGGCTACAAGGGCTTTGCTCTCGCCTTCGCCATGGAGGCGTTGGCCGGCGCCCTGACCGGGGCCCGATTTGGCCGCGAGCACACTCTGGAAGTCGAGAACGGCCCCCTTCCTTGGAACGAGGGCCACTTTTTCCTGGCACTCGACCCGTCGCTCACGATGCCGCTCGCTCAATTCAAGGCGCGGGTCGATCAGATGATTCGCGAGGTCCGCGGCAGCCAGCCGGGACCGGACGGCGCGCCGATTCACGCACCCGGTGAGCTTGGCTGGCGACGTCGCGACACCGCAATGCGCGAAGGCGTGTGGCTGCCGGCCTCGGTTGTCAAAGGTTTGCAGGATTGGGCGAGTGAGCTTGGGGTAGCGGGTCGGCTCGAAGGGAGATCCGCGGAGTAATCCAGCGTTTACCCTCCGTAACGTCGTCGGCAACCTGAAGAGAGCAAGCTAAAATGGGTGCGTTGGAGATATAGCCCCAAAGAACAGGGGAAGAGTTGAGCTGGTTGAGTGAGAT
>DATLRG010000324.1:0-2140 GCA_035534795.1 Chloroflexota bacterium | reverse complement strand
CCTGGCGATAAACCAAACAGATTCACCGGATACTCCTCTCCCGGAGGGCCGCGAACAACCTGCTCTCTTGCCTCGATGGTCGGCGGATGCTCTGCGCAGCACAGCATCCGTCAGCCATCGAGGCACTCATTCACGGTTGGTGTTCGCTAATGTAATCCACGGCATCCTGCACCGTGTGAATCTTGGCGGCCGCGTCGTCGGAGATCTCCATGCCAAACTCTTCCTCCAACGACATGATCAACTCAACCAGGTCTAGCGAATCGGCATTCAAGTCTTCGACGAACGCTGCGGATGCCAGTACCTGATCGTCTTCGACGCCGAGCTGCTCGACAATAATTTTCTTCACTTTCGTGAAGACCTCATCAGCCATCCTGTCACCCCTGTCTGGACTGTTGGGAAGAACGGGTTTCGATTCGCCGGAGCGCGCGTGCCGGCCAGGACGCGACGAGAGCCGCGTCGATCCGATCACTGCGCTTGATTCGCTTGGCCAGCCACCACCGTCCCGAGGACACCATTGACAAAGCGGCTGGAGCTCTCACTTCCGAAGACTTTGGCAATTTCCACAGCTTCGTTGATCACAGCCTTCATCGGCACGCGCCTATTATCAAACAAAAGCTCGTAGATTGCAAGGCGAAGCAGGTTCTTGTCAATCGGCGGCATCTGCTCCAGTGGCCACGCGGGTGCTGCCTGTACCAGCCGCTGGTCGATCTCGGCGCGATGCTGCACGACTCCCTCGATCAGGTGTCGCGCGTAGGTTGCCGTCACCCTCTCGCCTCCTTCCTCGGTCAGAATACGGTCCAGCGCCTCGAGTGGGTCATGGCCGGCGAGGTCGGCTTCATAGAGCGCCTGCAACGCCAGGGTCCGAGCCTGCCGGCGGCCGGTTGCTGGAGAACCGTGGTCCTTGCCGATCACAGCGCTGCCACCGCGGCGTCGAGCCCTTCGCCGTCACCGATTGACAACACCTCGATCGCCGGGGCGATGCGCCGGACCAGTCCGGAGAGGACCTGGCCCGGGCCAAGCTCGATCAACGTCCCGACCTGGTCCGCGGCGATCTGGCGCACGCTCTCGACCCAGCGCACGCGCGCGCACAATTGGGCCGAGAGCTCGTCGCGGATGTCGTCGGGCTGCTGCATTTTCCGGGCGGTGCTGTTGGCGATGATTGGCCAGGCCGCTCGACTGAGTGGTGTCGCGTCGATCACGCGCTTGAAGTCCTTCGCGACGGGTTCCAGCAGCGGTGAGTGGAAGGCACCGCTCGTCGCCAGCGGGATCAACCGCCGGGCGCCCACGTCGCGCGCCGCGGTACCCGCCAGCGCCACCGCGTCGGGCGTTCCACTGATCACGACCTGACCTGGCGCGTTGTCGTTGGCGATGACGACCACGCCGCCGGTCTCGCTCTGTCGCGTTGCCGTCACGCAGGCGGCTTCGACCTGCTCGACGCTCAGTCCGAGGATGGCGAGCATCGTCCCGGGGATGGTGGCAGCCCGGTGCATCAGCCGACCGCGCTCGGCCACCAGCTGCAGGCCGTCCGCGAAAGTCAGGGCGCCGGCCGCGGCGAGCGCGGTGTACTCGCCGAGACTGTGTCCCGCGCCGACGACCGGAGTCAGGCCGTCTCCCGCCAGTTCACGCAGCGCGCACCAGCCGGCGTACCCGACGACGTAGAGCGCCGGTTGGGTCACGTCGGTCTCGCGGAGGACGTCGTCCGTGCCCTCGAAGCACTGTTGGCTCAGGTCGCGATGGAGCAGGTCCGAAGCGCGCGCGAAGACGTCGCGCACACTGGAGAAGCGTTCCCAGAGCGCCTGCCCCATGCCGGGGTGTTGGGCACCCTGGCCGGGAAAGATCAGCCCGAGCCGTTTCATCTCGCTATTTTTTCTTGAGGACGTCCTCGCCCTTGTAGGTCCCACAATTTGGGCAGACCTGGTGAGATGGGCGCAGGTGACTACAGCGCGGGCACTCGACCAGGGTCGGCGTGGCGACGCGCAGGTGCTGGCGGCGTTCGCCCTGTCGGGCTTTCGCCGTGCGTCTTTTTGGCAGCGGTGGCATGGCGGGTCGTTCTCCTTCGTGGGTTAATCAATACACCGTGTCTAAGAGAGAGTGTGACCGGCGTCAGTAGGTGGCAGAGGTGCGTCGCACCTCTGCCACC
>DATLRG010000323.1:0-3091 GCA_035534795.1 Chloroflexota bacterium | reverse complement strand
GCGCGAGCGCGATACCGACCGAGCCGACGATGACGTACTTCCAGGCTGCCTCGAGCGCCTCCGCGGTGCGGTAGAAGCTCACCAGGAAGAGCGACGCCAGCGTCGTCCCCTCGATCGCGATCCAGAGGACGCCGAGGCTGTTCGACACCGGCACGACGATCATCGCGAAGAGGAACAGGTTGAACAGTACGTAGTAGCGCTGGCTCTCCCGCTGGCCGTCGCCGTACACGGCGCTCTGCTCCTTCATGTTCTCGCGCAGGTAGCCGACCGAGTAGAGCGCCGCGGTCGCGCCGACGAAGGCGACGATCAGGACGCTCAGGGCGCTCAGCGCGTCGGCGTAGAGCCAGGTGCCGAGACCCTCGACGTGGCCGGCGGCCATCACCTGACTGGTGATCGCCACGCCCAGCCCAAGCGTCAGGACGGCGCCGCCGACGGTCACCGCCTCGATCCAGAGACGGTGAGGTAAGAGCAGGCAGAGGAGCGCGGCGAGTAACGGGATCAGGACCAGCGCGATCAGCAGCATCGGATTATCCTCGCAACCGGCGGAGCTCGGCGGTGTCCGCCGTGACGATGTGGTGCTGGATCATGGTAACCAGCAGGCCCAGGACGATGACGGCGACGAGCACGTCGAAGAGAATCCCGAACTCGACGATGAACGGCATCCCGTAGGCGATCGCGATCGCTCCCGAGAAGAGGCCATTCTCGATCGTCAGGAGACCGACGACCTGGGCCAGCACGTGCCGCCGGCTGCTGATCAAAAACAGGCCCATCAGGACCAGGGTCAGGGACACCGCGAGCGGCGGCTCGTTCAAGAACGTGCCAGGCGCCACGACCGATGGAGACGTCAGGAACGCGAGGAGGACGAGGCCGACGCCAATCAGCAGCGAGGTCGGCAAGTTCAGCGACGGTCGGACCTCGCGCTGAATCGGCAGACGTCGCGCGACGCTCCGCAGGATGCCGGTGATCGCCACCACCTTGACCAGGATGGTCAGCACGGCGACGGCGTACAGCTCGAGACGCCCGGTGAAGGCGCCCACGACCGCGGCGACCAGCGCGACCGCGATCGACTGGGCCGCGTACGCGTTCAGATAATCGGCGAGGCGGCGCGCCGCCAGCATCCAGAACGCGGTGAGGACGAGCCCGACGCCGAGGATCTGGAGAATCTGGGACGCGACCGATGGAGCATGGACCGGCACGATCAGACCCCTCCTCGCGTGAGGTAGAACGAGACGACCGCCAGCCCCGCGACGATGAAGGCGGCGCCGAGATACTCGGGGATCCGGAAGAAGCGCCACTTCGCGACGCACGACTCGATCACGATCACGATCCCACAGATGACGAACATTTTTAGAAGAAGCGTCGCCACGGCCACGACGACCGAAAGGATAGTCGTCGCGCCAGCCGGGGCAAGGCCCCAGGGCGCGGTGAGGACGTTCAACAGGATAACCAGGAGGACAAAGACTTTCATCGCGCCGCCCCACTCGATCAGCGCGAGGGCCGGGCCGGAGTACTCCAGCGACCGCGCGTGCTCGATCATCGACAGCTCGAAATGGGAGGACGGGTTGTCAACCGGCAGGCGCCCGCCCTCGGCCAGGATCACCATGAAGAGGGCCGCCGCGAGCAGCCAGTGGGCCGGGTTGAAGAGGTAGCCGGGTCCGACCAGCGCCTGGTTGACGTCGAACGGGATGGTGGATTGAGCGACCAGCGCGACCGTGAACAGGACGAGAATGACGGCGGGCTCGGCCAGGAAGGAGACGACTCGCGCCCGGCTGCTTCCCATCCCACCGTAGGTGCTGCCGGTATCCAGCGCGGCGAGCGAGGTGAAGAAGCCGCCCAGGGCGAGGATGAACCCGCCGGCGAGCATGTCGCCCATGAAAGCGTACGGCAGCGGGTAGGCCGTCAGGACCGGGATCAGCGTGCAGACGGCGAGGGGCGTCACGAAGGCGAGGTAGGGCGCTACCCGGAAGATCCAGGAGGCGTGCTCGGAGATGACGCTCCCCTTCTGGAGCAGCTTCCAGTAGTCGTAATAGGGCTGAAAGACGCTGGGGCCGCGCTTGGACTGGACGACGTGCTTGCCCCGCTCGATCACGCCCTTGATCAGGGGCGCACAGAGAAGAACGGTGAAAATTTGCGCGATCTGGAGAAGGACCAGACTGCTACTCGGCATTCCGACAACTCCTTCACCCTGACCGGGTAGCCGGGGCTAGGAGCCATTAGCATCACTGCAATTCGGGAGCGATCGCACATCGCTCACCAGGCGGGGTCCATCGCCTGAAACAACGGGAAGCTGTGTCTATAGGTAGCTCACGGTGAGGTCTTACACTGATCTGCTTAATTTGCCCAGCAAATCAAGCAGATCAGTGTAAGACCTCACCGTGGACTGACTTGAACTGTGTCTCGTACTCTTATAGCACGCGGCTTCGGTTTCGTCAAATCCGGTGCGGGCGGACGTACGGACGAGGACGTACTGGTTGACGCTCCCCGACTGGATCACTTTTGCCTGCCGGGCCAACGCTTCAACTCCACGCAGCACCGATTGGCAGGGCGCGTCCTCAAGGGGCGTCGGTACCTCCAGGTAGTAGCTGGTCCGACCTCCGCCGTGCCACGCGAACGCGCCGGGCCCCAAGGTCGATCAACTGTTGCCCCGCCCCGCCCACGTCTGCAGACGCGGCTGGCAGCCGGACGTACACGTCGCTCGTCGGGCGTTCCAGCGCCAGCGGCAGCAGCGCACCGAAGAGCCAGCCGATCGCGCCGAGGACGCCGGACAGCAGCACCGGAACGGCGGTCCGCCCCGCCGAAAGGGCTGGGGCAAGCGGGCCCACTACGACCTGCCCGTTCCAGAGCTGGATTCCCAGGGCCAATCCCACGCTCACACCTGCCAGGAGCCCAATCCACGCCCAGGCGCCGATCTGAATCACGGCAATGCCCTCGGCGGTAGAGACCTCCTCCGAGGAAGCTGACGCGCAGACCTGCGCGGCGTAGCCGCGGCTCCGCAGGAGCTCAACCGCCTGCCGCGCGCGCTCCGTCGAGGCGAAAGTGCCCACCACCCACCGGTTGCCTGGCGGCACGAGGTGGCTGGTCTGCATCCGTG
>DATLRG010000322.1:0-2891 GCA_035534795.1 Chloroflexota bacterium | reverse complement strand
TGCGCGCCAACGGCGCTCAGCGCCCCGGGCAACGACTCGGTCCCGGCAAAAAAGCGAACGATGCCCTGGTCGACACGGTCCATTTGCTCGGGCGCCATCCCCGTGACGGTCTGGACGTCATACTTTGCTTGACCGGTGTGATAAAAGCTCGCGTCAAAGAACAGGTTCGTGAGGATGGACGTGGTGATGACGATCGGCAAAAGAATGACGCCGAGCCACGATGCGACGAGGAGAAGGATCCGCACCGCCGCTCAGCCGCCTCTCCGCAAGGGCATGGAGTACCTTTTCGATCCACCGCGGTGGTGGGCCTTCGGACCGGATGACCGGCTCTCGGTCAGGAGCATCTCAGCCGCGTGACCACGATCTTATGCTGCGTCTGTCCTGTTGTCAATCTGTCGAATCGGAATTGATACCGGGCTGCCTGCTGTGCTGACGTTGACGTCGACGTCGGCACCGTTGACCTCAGCCGGTCGGCGGTGCTACCATGCGCGCCGTCGAACCTTCGTGCAAGCGGGGGAGTCCACGAAGGTCGGTGCCATGGCGTACCCCCGACAACAGCCAGTGAGGATGACATGAAGAAGCGCGTCGCCGCGGTGGTGACCGAATACCGGCGCCATTCCCATGCCGACGTGATCGTCGGCAAAATGGTCGAGCCATATCTGCTCGACGGCGTCGTGACGGAGCCTCGACTCGAGGTCGTGTCGTTGTACACCGATCAGGTGCCGGCGAACGATCTCAGCCGCGAGGTCGCCGCGCGGCACGGCATTCCCATCGTCGAGACCATCGACGACGCGTTGACCCTCGGAGGACCCTCCCTGGCGGTCGATGGGGTCGTGATCGTTGGCGAACACGGAGAGTACCCGACGAACGCGCGGGGCCAGAAGCTCTACCCGCGTCGTCGGCTCTTCGAGGCCGTCGTCACGACGATGCGACGCCATGGCCAGGTTGTCCCCGTTTTCAGCGACAAGCACCTCTCGTACTCCTGGGAGAACGCGGAGTGGATCTACACCACCGCCCGCGAGATGGACCTTCCGTTTCTCGCCGGCTCTTCGCTCCCGGTGACCTGGCGCCGGCCGCCGCTGGAGTTTCCCGTGGGAACGCCGATGAAGGAGGCGCTCGGAATCGGCTACGGTCCGCTTGACGCCTACGGATTTCACGCGCTCGAGATGGTCCAGTGCATGGTCGAGCGACGCCAGGGCGGTGAAACTGGCGTCGCCGCGGTGCGGTGCATCGAGGGGCCAGCAGTCTGGGAGGCAGCCCGCTCCGGCCTCTGGTCTGCAGATCTCTTCGACGCCGCGCTAGCGCGGATCAGCCGGCGACCAGAAGGCGCGGTCGAGGACCTCGCGACCCACCCCGCGGCCTATCTCGTCGAGTACTCCGATGGTCTGCGCGCGACCGTCCTGATGCTCGACGGCGCCGTCTCCGAGTTCGCCTTCGCCGCGCGTAGCGGCGGCGAGGTGCGATCGACCCAGTTCTACCTCGAAAGCAAGGAGCCGTATGGCCACTTCGCCTTTCTGGTTCGCGCCATCGAGGTGCTGGTCCTGACCGGACGCCCACCGTACCCGGTCGAGCGCACGCTGCTCACGACCGGGATCCTGGCGCTAACACTGGAGTCACGCTACCGCGACGGCATCCGAATCCCGACGCCGGAGCTGGCAGTCGCTTATGGCGTCGCGTGAGACCGCGTCGAGCTCGAGTGCGTAACGTAACGGCTGTTGCCGAGCGCCGAGGCGTTCGTGGTGCATCCGACAAGATCGGACTTCCAAAACCCTCCTCATTCCACGCGCGGCACCGGCTCGCCCCGACGATTGGCGATCGTTCGCGGCAGCAAGTCGTAAAGCGTCTGGTGGTCGTGGAAGAAGCGATCGAGCTCGTCGACCATCAGCTCGAAGAAGCACCAGCGACTGGCGGCAGTGACGCCGGCGATGTGAGGCGATAGGAACACATTTGGCAGGTCCTTGATCGGACTGTCGGCCGGAATCGGCTCCGGATCGAAGACGTCGAGACCCGCGACGATATCTCCCCGGCTCAACCGCTCAATCAACGCAGTCGGATCGACGATGGGACCCCGCGAGACGTTGACGAAGACCGCTCCCGGCTGGATCAGATCGAGCTCGCGCCTGCCGATCATGCGGTGGGTCCCGGGCGTCAGCGGCGCCAGGCAAACCACCGCGTCGGAATCGGAGAGAACGACGTGGAGTGAGGTCAGCAGGAAGCCGAGCGCGTCCGGCAGCTCCCGCGGGAGATAGGGATCGCAGACGCGGATGTCGCAGTGGAACGGCTTGAGGAATGAGATCAAGCGACGCCCGATGTGGCCGCAGCCGATCAGTCCAACCTTCTTGCCATAGAGCTCGCCATGCGCGTAGCCAAAATCGGTCGTTGGCCGGCGGTACGCCTGGTGCTCGATCATGTGACGGAACTGCTCGCCCGCGTTCCGCAGTGAGAGGATCGTCATCGCGAGCGCCCACTCGGCGACCGGATAGGACGACCCGTTGGTCGTATCGACGGTGTGAATGCCGCGTTCCCACGCTGCCTCGGTATCGATGCGATAGGCGAACCGATCGCCCTCCAACTCTCCGATCAGGCGCAAGCGCGGCGCGCGCTCCATGATCGCGGCGTCGATCCGCGGCGCGCCGTGGCAGACGACGATGGCATCGACGTCGCTGGCGCGTTCCACCAACCGCGCGATTGCCGCCGGATCGTCATTGGCGCCGAAGCCGGTGCCCCCTTCGGATTGAAGCCACTCCCAATCGGCGAAGGTATGCAGTCGGTCAAGGTCCTTTTGGGTCAGATACTCGGCGCGAATGTCCTGATTGCAGACGATCAGCACCGTCGGTCGCTCGGCAGCCAATCTCACATCCTCCAAATGCAGAATCAGGGGTGGGGGGGGG
>DATLRG010000321.1:0-6484 GCA_035534795.1 Chloroflexota bacterium | reverse complement strand
TTCGGGAATGAGCTTGAGAAAATTGGCTCAGTGGGCCAATTTTCTCAAGCTCATTCCCGAAGACCTCCGTGGATTATGCACTGGGTGCGTATCCTATCAGATCCCATCGCCCTCCGGCGTGACCTCGAGGGCATCTGAGGGGTATCAGTAGGTGGAAGATTTGCACATCAAATCTTCCACCTACTGATACCCCTCAGATGCCCTCGATCTGCGAGGACAGTTGGAGCCATCGGACAACACGGCGTCGAGTTCGACAAACGACCCGTCGGCAGTGCGTCTTGCACCACGGAGTCCCGGCTGCTAGACTCGCCCCACGACAGAGAAGCCAGGCGGGTGAATCGCTGAGGATGCGCTGTGTAAACGCCGCGGGTCTCGCAGCCAGTCCTCGTCACTCGTCACTCGTCACTCGTCGATGGGGAGGTCCACGGATGCGCGTTCTGATCACGGGCAGCGGCAGCCGGCTTGGCGCCGCGCTGTTGCAGGCGCTGTCGCCACACTACGACGTGCTCACCCTCGATCTGACCGGCCACGGCCACGGGCCGGGTCCCACCTACGTTGGCGACCCGCGTGACCGTGAGGTCGCCGCGCGCGCGGTCGCCGGCTGCGACGCGATCGTTCACCTGCCACCCCTGGCGCCGGCGGAGGCGTCGCCGGTGGACGTGCTGGACGCCGCGACTCGCGGCACCTACAACCTGATCACGACCGCCGCGTCCGCGACCCGCTTCATCCTGATCAGCTCGCTGCGGCTCTTCGAGCGCTACCCGATGGAGTGGCGCGTCACCGAGCAGTGGGCGCCGCGCCCGACCACCGACGTCGAGGACCTCGCGCCGTATCTCGCCGAGTGTACCGTCCGCGAGGTCGCGCGCGTCGCGCCGCTCAAGGCGATCGCCTTGCGGCTGGGCGAGGTGGTCGACGACGACGACGTCCGCGACCGATCCCCCGATGCGCGCTGGCTGCACGTCGAGGACGCGGTCCACGCCGTCGAGCGCGCGCTGGTCTACGACGTGCCGGCGCCGGTCCACCACGAGCCGACGTTCGATCCACCCGCGACGGGCTGGTGGGTCTTCCACGTTCCCGGCGCCGCCCGAAGACTCGCTTCCCGCTGGCGCTGGCGGGCCAGCCGCCCTTCAGCTACGTTCCCACGCACGATCTCAGCGCGGGCGTCACCTTGCCCGTCGCCCCGAACGCCGACCGCGCGACCGAGCGACTCGCCCACCAGGCGGGTGGCACCGCGCGCCACGTGGTGATCTATGGCGCGGGCGGTCCACTTGCCGCCGTGACGACCGAGGCGCTGCTCCGCGACCACGTTCTGCGGCTCACCGACGTGCGGCCCATCGCCGAGATCGTCGCCGAGAACAAGCCGCAGTCGCCGAGCGCACCCTTCCCGCGCGTCCACGGCCCGCCGCACGACCTGCGCGTCGTCGACGTCGCCGACACCAACCAGGTCGTCGAAGCCGCGCGCGGGATGGACGCGATCATCAATTGCACCGTCGTACGCCCGGACCCGGTCCAGGCGTTCCGCGTCAACACGCTCGGCGCGTATAACGTCATGCGCGCCGCGGTCACCTGCGGCATCCGCCGGGTGGTCCAGACCGGCCCCCAGCAGGTCACGTTGCCTTACCCAGCCGGTTACTGGTACGACTTCGATCTGTCGTCGGACGTTCCGTCGCGGCCGGGCGCCCAGCTCTACATCCTGACCAAATTCCTGGGACAGGAGATCTGTCGCATCTTTGCCGAGGAGTACGATCTGGAAGTCCCGACGCTGCTGTTTTCGAGCTTCGTCAACCCGAGCAACCCGGCGCCGGAGCCACTGGGCACGTTCGCCTTCTCCATCTCCTGGGACGACGCCGCCGAGGCGATGCGCCAGGCCCTGCGCGCTCCATCGTTCCCGCGCCCGCTCGAAGTCATGCACATCGTCGCGGACCTGCCCCACGGCAAGTACTCGAACACGAAGGCGAAGCAGCTTCTGAAGTGGCAGCCGCGCGACCGTCTCGAAGCGCACTGGACCCGGCAGTTTTAGAGCTTCACGGAGGGAAGTCTGATGAACCGCCGCCCCCTTGCCCTGAACGATCTTCTGTCGATCAAGGGCGTCTCGGATTCGCAGCTCTCGCCCGACGGCCTCCAGATCGCTTTCGTCGTCGAGTCGGTCGACGCCGACGCGAACCAGTCGCGCTCGCGGCTCTGGATCGTCGACGCCGACGGACCGGCCCAGCCCCGGCCGCTCACCGGTCCTGAGAGTCACGACAGCCAGCCGCGCTGGTCGCCCGACGGCCGGACCGTGGCGTTCGTCTCGAATCGCGGCGGTTCGCGTCAGGTCTGGCTCCTGCCGCTCGCGGGCGGCGATCCGCGCCAACTGACCAGCCACCCGGTCGCCGCGCGCGAGCCAGTCTGGTCACCCGACGGTAGTCGCCTCGCCTTCCTGGCAGCCGGCCCCGACCACCGCGGCGACAGCCTGCAACCGGACGACAAAGACGACCGCACCCGCCTGGTCTGGGTCCGCGCGCATCGGCACAAGCTCGATGGCCAGGGCTTCTTCAGCTCGCTGCGCACCCACCTCTGGATCACCCCACTCGACGGCGGCGACGCCGAGCAGGTCACCGACGGTCCGTTCGACGACGCGTCCCCGGCGTGGTCTCCGGGCGGCCACGACCTCGCCTTCACCTCCGACCGTTCCGCTGAGCGCGATGCTCACTTCGACGGCGGCTCCGTCCACGTGGTGAATCTGGCCACGCGCGCGCTGCGCCGGCTCACGCCCGAGACCGGTCGTGCCGCTCACCCAAGCTGGTCACCCGACGGCCAGTGGATCGCCTACGTCGGCACTGACGCCGCCGACGACGCCTCGCCCGCGCCGACGCACCTCTGGATCGTCGGCGCCAACGGAGAGAACGCCCGCTGCCTGACGGCGGCGCTGGACCAGAGCGTCGGCCAGCGACCCGGTGGCTACCTGACCCCCTCGCCGCCAGCCTGGACGCCAGACGGCGCGTCCCTGCTCTACCTCGTCGGCGACGGACCGTCGACGCGGTTGTGCCGAGTACCGACGGGAACGGGGCCTCACCCCCCGCCCCGCTCCATCGGCGATGGAGCGGGGAGCCCGGATTCCCCCTCTCCATCGGCGATGGAGCGGCAGCGACGGGGTGAGGCCCGTCCCGACCTCTCACAGGCCCTCTACACCCCTCTTACAGCCGGCCGCTGCACCGTCCAGTCCTTTTCGGTCGATCGCCAGGCTCACCGCGCCGCGCTGCTGATCGCCAGTGCGACGGCGCCGGCGGAGGTCTGGCTCTGGGATGGCGAGCAGGACGAGGCCGCGTCCGTTCGCCAGCGCACGGAGCTGAACGGCGCGCTGCTGGCCGCGGTGGCCCTGGCAACGCCCGAAGACCTGCGAATTTCGCGCCCGGACGGGACCGTCGTCGAGGGATGGCTGCTCCGACCGACAGTCGCCACCGCGGCCAAAGTCCCGTTGATCCTGAGTATCCACGGCGGCCCGCACAATTATTTCGGCGATACGTTCTCGTTCGATCACCAGCTCTTCGCGGCGCTGGGCTACGCCGTCCTCTACGGTAACCCGCGCGGGAGCGGCGGGTCCACCGAGTCGTTCGCCCGGGCGGTCTGTGAGGATTGGGGCGGCGCGGACTTTCACGACCTGCTGGCGCTGCTCGACCACGCGATCGAGCGGGCCGACCCGCCGATCGACACGGCTCGTCTGGGAATCACCGGCTCGAGCTACGGCGGCTTCATGACCTGCTGGGCGATCACCCAGACCAGGCGGTTTGCCGCGGCGGTGGCCGGCGCGTCCATCTCGAATCTGGTCAGCTTCTTCGGCACGTCCGACATCGGCGCGAGCTGGGGTACGCGCGAGTTTGGCGGCACGCCGTTCGAGCGCCTGGACTGGTACCTCGGGCGGTCGCCACTCCAGCACGCCGCGCAGGTGGACACGCCGCTCCTGCTCTACCACGGCGAGGCCGATCTACGCTGCCCGATCGAGCAGAGCGAGCAGTTCTTCACCGCGTTACACCGACTGGGCAAAAGGGTCGAGTTTGTGCGCGTGCCGACCGAAAGTCACGGCGTGTTGAATGGCAGTCCGCGGCACCGCCTGAGCGCGCGTCAGGCGATCCTGGATTGGTTTGGGCGGTTTCTGTGAGAGAGGGAGATCTGAGCTACAAGGTCGTCGTCCTGGACGGACCGACTGGACCGGGGAACGTTGAAGAGAACGAGCTCGCGTCGGTCGGCGCCACGGTGGTCCGCTCGCGAACCGGCTCCGCCGACGAAGCCCTGGCGCTGGTTGCCGACGCCGCTGCGATCCTCTGCGATGCGTCGTCGATCACCGCCGC
Source organism: Chloroflexota bacterium (assembly GCA_035534795.1). GTDB lineage: Bacteria > Chloroflexota > UBA6077 > FW602-bin22 > CADDYW01 > JAJPKB01. The sequence goes on along the minus strand of DATLRG010000321.1, from coordinate 2,156 downwards.
GCTCCTCGATGGCGCGCCGCGGCTGCGGATCGTCTCCGAGTATGGCATTGGCGTCGACAACATCGACGTCGCCGCGGCGACGGAGCGGGGCATCTGGGTGGCAAACGTGCCCGGTTTCTGCGCCGACGAGGTCGCGACGCACACCATGGGGCTGATCCTTGCCGCGAATCGGCATCTGCTGCGGCTGGATCGGAGTGTGCGCGCGGGAGGGTGGGATGCCATCGCCGGACTGTCCGGCGCCGAGCGCCTGAGTGAACAGACGCTGGGGATCGTCGGCTTCGGGCAGATCGGCCGACGCGTCGCGCGGCTGGCGGCGGCGTTCGGACTGCACGTCCTCGCGTTCTCGCCGCGAACGACGCCCGAGATCGCGCGCGAATACGGCGCCCAGCGGGTCGATCTCGGCGAGCTCTTCGCTCAGAGCGACTACGTCTCGCTGCACCTCCCGTCCACGCCAGATACGCGCAACCTGATCGACGCCGCGGCTCTCGCGCGCTTCAAGCCGAACGCCTGGCTGATCAATACCGCCCGCGGCAACATCGTCGACGAGGCTGCGTTGATCGACGCCTTGCAGGACCAGCGCCTCGCCGGCGCCGCCCTGGACGTGCGCCGCGTCGAGCCGCCACCGCCCGATGACCCGCTGCGCAACCTTCCCAACGTGATTCTCACACCGCACGCCGCCTACTACTCCGAACGATCGATCCTCGAGCTCCGCCAGCGCGCCGCGCGAAACGTCGCCGCGGTCCTGGCCGGGGGACGACCGGTGGACCCGGTGAATCCCGAGATGTAACTTTCTCAACACTGTTTGGATGGGCGCCCAGGGGCGCCCATCCAAACAGTGTTGAGATAATTTCTAACGCCAGGAGGTCCGAAGTGCAACGCTTGCCATCGACTGAGCTGTATGAGCGCGCCGGCAAAGTCCTCCCCGGCGGCGTCACCGCCAACGCCCGCACCAATGCCGCGCTCGGCCAGCCGTTCTACATCGCGCGCGGGGAAGGAGCGTTCGTCTTCGATCTCGACGGCCGGCGGTACGTGGACACGTGCATGTCCAATGGCGCGACGCTGCTCGGCCACGGACACCCGGCGGTCGTCTCGGCGGTGAAGCGCGCCGCCGACCTTGGCTTCGCCTGCGCCTACGACGGCGAGGTGCAGGTCTCGCTCGCCGAGCGCCTGGTCGAGCAGATTCCCTCCTTCGAGCTGGTGCGCTTCACCACCTCCGGCACCGAGGCGACCTTTTATGTCACGCGGATCGCCCGAGCCTACACCGGCCGCACCAGGGTACTGAAGTTCGAGGGGCAGTTCCACGGCTTCAACGATCCGCTGGCCTTCAGCTTCTGGCCCTCGCCGGAGGAGGGTGGACCGCCGGACGCGCCGGTCGCCCGATCGGAAACCGCGGGCCAGCCGCCATCCGCTGCCGACGAGATCGTCGTCGCCCCATTCAACGACGCCGACGCGTTTCGGCGGGTCCTCGCGCGGTACGGCGACGAGCTCGCCGCGGTAATCATGGAGCCGATCAGCTACGACGTCGGGGCCATCCTGCCGGACCGCGCCTTCCTGGACCTGGTGCGCGCCGAGACCGCCCGGCGCGGCATCGTCCTGATTTTCGACGAGGTGCTTTCCGGCTACCGCACCGGCCCCGACTGCGCGCAGGGCTACCTCGGCGTCACGCCTGACCTTTCGACGCTGGGCAAAGCGATTGGCGGCGGCGTGCCGCTCTCGGTCTTCGGCGGTCGCCGCGAGCTCATGTCGGTGGTGTCGCCGCTCGGACCCGCGATCCACACCGGGACGTACAACGCGCACCTGATTCCGATGCTCGCCGCGCACGCCTTCCTGGACACGATTGCCCGCGAGGGCTTCTACGACCACCTGCTCGGCCTGCACGAACGGCTTTACGCCGGCCTGCGCCAGGCTTTCGCCGAGGCGGGCCTACCGGTCCGCGTCCAGGGTGTCGGCGCGCGCTGCGGACTCTATTTCGGCCTGGATCCCCGAGTCGAGGTCACCCGGTATCGCCAGGCCGCGCGTCTTGACAAAAAGATGATGAACGCCTTCTGTCGCGAGATGCATCGCCGGAACGTCTACGTCAATCCCGCCTGGCACCACGGCCTCTCGGCGTTGCACACGGCAGCCATCGTCGATCAAATCGTCGAGGCCGCCGGCGA
>DATLRG010000320.1:0-2091 GCA_035534795.1 Chloroflexota bacterium | reverse complement strand
CGGCTGATGCGATTCGTAGCGCAGGCCGTCGATCGACTCGCCCGGCCGAAAGTGGTCGCTGGTCAAGCGGGCGATCTCGGCCTGATCGTAATCGCCGGGGACCAGGACGGGCAGGCGGTGGTCGACGGCGATCGTGCGAATGAAATTGTAGTGCGCCGGCTCGTCGGGTGCGTTCCAGATCGGCACGTGCACCGCGTAGAGGACGGCGAGAGACAGGTAGCCGAGGATGATCAGGCCGAGGATGGCTCGGCGACGAAACCGCTCCGTCACCCGCGCGTCACGCCCGGGGTTGGCTGCCGGGATGGGTCGCACCGCATTGCCGGGAGGCCGGCGAGGCGCTGTCTATCTTTGTCGTGCATCGGGACGACGCCCCCTGTCAAAGGCTGCGCTTCCGTGACCGTGGCCACGCCCGCCGTCGCGCGATGCTGTCAGCGGCTCCATGGCCACCGCCGCACGCCGCGTTCACTATACGCTACTGCGCGGGCCGAGGCAAGAAAAGTAGAACCACACGGACACGCAACACCCAGCCCCACGGCCTATTGCCCAACACCCACCGGCTGGCGCGTCGCGACCAGTGACGGTCGGCGGAACGGATCGTTGCAGAAGAGAAAACAGCCGATGCAGATGAGCCCGTCGCCGATGCTGAGGAGGGCCCCGTGATGGAATGGCAAGAGCACGATGATGCGGTCGTCGAGCCAGGCCAGGAGGGTCGACCCGTCGGCCACGGAGTGGGGCGACCACCGACCCAGGGCAGCCGCTTGACGTTCGACGTCGAGCATGCCGGCCAGAGCGAGCTGTTGCGGATCGGTCGGCATCTGACCAGCATTCGACGCGATTTCGAACACGTTGAGGAGCAACCCGAGCAGCAACACGACAAAGCCAGGATGATGGCGATTCGCCACCAGAAAGACGATCAGGAACGCGTAGGATGCCAGGTAGAGCAGCGCGCCAAGCGGCAGGACCGAGCCCGCCGGGTGGTCGGCCAGGGCGCTCGCCAGGGCCGAGAGGCTAACCACGAGGTGGAGAGCCACGCCGACAACGGCCAACGGCCAGACCTCAAACGGCTTCCCCAGGACGTCGTCCATGGAACGACCGCGGAGGAAGGCCACGACCAGGGACGCGATCACCGCGAGCGCAAAAATCATCGCGACGGTTATCCGGCGAACTCTGCTGCCGGCCGCGTCGGAGGGTTCTCCAGAATCGCGTAGACCGTCTTCAGCAAGTGCAGCGGACTAAACGGCTTGATGAAGTGCTCCTTGACCCCCAGGGCCTGGCTCTGGGCGAGATCATCCAAGCTGCCGCGCGCGGTGAGCATGACGATGGGCACGTTGGCTGTCTCGATCCGCGCGCGCAGCGCGGCGGCTACCTCGAAGCCATCCATGTCGGGCATCATCACGTCGAGTAAGATCAGGTCGGGCAACTGGGACGCGGCGAGATCGAGCGCCATGGTCCCATCGCCCGCGACCAGCACCTCGAAATCGGTCGTCCCCAGAGTCATCGTCACCAGCCGCTGAACGGCGTGGTCGTCATCCACCAGTAAGATACGCTTCCTCATTCGACGCCTCCTCCTCTTGATGCAGCTGACCAATGGTTAGGCCGGACACCGCGTGGGCCGGCGCGGGTTGCGCCACGGTCGACACCGGCAGGGTGAACGTGAAGGTGCTCCCCAGTCCGAGCTCACTCTCCACCCAGACCCGGCCGCCGTGGGCATCGACGATGTGCTTGACGATCGACAGTCCCAGGCCGCTCCCTCGCACCCGGTGGGCCAGGGTGTTGTCGACACGGTAGAACTTTTCGAACAACCGTCCCATTTTATCGGGCGGGAGCCCGATGCCCTGGTCGGCCACCGAGACGATCACCTCGTCGTCGCGCCAGCACGCGGCGACCTCGATCCGTCCGCCGTCCGGCGAGTACTTGATCGCATTGGTCAGCAGGTTGTCGAGCACCTGGCGGACCCGCAACGGGTCGCCCCGCACCAGGGGAAGCGTCTCCGGCGGTTGGTACAGTATCTGGTGCTGCTGCGCCTGGCGAGCGAACTCGTGGACCGTGCGGTCGAGCAATGGCTCCAGGTCCATGTCGGTCATGGCGAGC
>DATLRG010000319.1:0-7393 GCA_035534795.1 Chloroflexota bacterium | reverse complement strand
GTCCACGGTGAGAACGCCATTGATCTCCTTGATTTGCGCAGCAAATCAAGGAGATCAATGGCGTTCTCACCGTGGACCCGCTTTGGGCGGCTACTCGGGATGCAAAACCAGGGGTGGCCAGCGAACGAGCTGGGCAGATTCGACCCCCGGATCGCCCTGGGCGCGGGCCAGCGCCGCCTGCTCGGTCCCCGGGGCTACCGGCACTAGCCAGGTGCGACCGAGCCGTTCCGCGACCTGGGGCGGTGGGACCGCGCCACCCTGCGGCGCTCGCTGAACGACGGCACCGGGCCCCACGATCCGTTCGGCAACCTCAGAGGGAAGAACGCCCGGCGCGAGGAGAACTTGCACCGCCTGGCGCACCCCCGCGGGCATCGTTGCGGTTGGGAGCTGCGCCAAGACCGGGCGAGGCGCGGGGGTCGGGAGCTGCGCGGAGGTCGGAAGAAAAGCAGGGGTCGCCAGACGCGGCTCAGCAGTCGTGGGAGTAGCCAGGTCTGCCACCCGGCTAGCGCTGACGGTCGCCGGGTGCGACTCCCCAATCGTGGGAGTAGCTGCGACCGCGAGCGCCGCTGGCGGGCTGGCAGTCGCCGGTTGGGACTGTCGGGCCGATCCTCCCGTTGAACGTCGGGACGCACCCGATGAAGACCTGGATGCACTCGAAAAATAAGCGCCAGCGATCACCAGGACCGCAATCGTCGCGGTGCCAAGCCAGCGGCCAAGATTCGCGGTCAGCTTCACGTTCATCGAACCCCCCTCACCAACGTCCGATCGCTCTATTCTTCACTACCCCCCATGGTTGAAACGTGAGATCGTTCTCGTTTGTTCCTGTCTTCGTCCGCACCGTGCTTGAGCCGGGGACCATCTCATTGGTCCCTACCCACCGTTAGGAGATACGGCCGGGAGAGGAGTGATTCGCGCGCCGTGGTGAGCGCCAGTTACCACGGCGATGGGTTCAGACAAGGCATCCACGAGCCTGAGTGGCTGGCAGCAACCATCGATGGTCATGCTGCGGTTGTCACCGCGGCATCGGTCGAGCGCTAGTCAAACAGCCGACTGATCGACGTCTCCTGGTAGATGCTGCGGACCGCCTCGGCGAACAGCGGCGCGACGGTGGCCTGATGGAAGCGCGGGCCGAGCGCCGCCGCCTTCTCCGGGTCCAGTGGGACCGTGTCCGTGCAGATCACTTCGTCCAGCGGGCTGTCTTTGATCCGGTCGACGGCGCTCCCCGTAAACAGCGCGTGAGCGACGACGGCACGAACCGAGCGGGCGCCAGCCTTGATCACCTCTTCGGCCATGCCACAGAGCGTCCCGCCGGTGAAAAGGATGTCGTCGACGAGAATCGTATCGCGCCCCTGAACGTCGCCCAGCAGGGCCGTGACCTCGCTGCGCTCGTCGTGCTCGGGGCGGACCTTGTCGCCAATGGCCACGGCCGCGCGGATGTGCGCCAGACGACGCAGATACTCGCGCGCGAGCCCCGCGCGCCCGACGTCGGGCGCGACCATGACCGGCCGTTCGATCGTGCCCGCGTCCGCCCGCGCTTCGATCTCGCGGGCCAGAACCGGCAGGCCGTAGAGGTTGTCGACCGGGACCTTGAAGAATCCCTGGAGCTGCGCGGCGTGGAGGTCCATTGTCAGTACCCGGTCTGCCCCGACCGCTTCGAGGATGTCGGCGACGACCCGAGCACGGATCGACACGCGCGGCTCGTCCTTCTTGTCGCCCTTGGTGTAGGGCAAGTAAGGCAGCACCGCGGTAACCGAATGCGCACTGGCTCGTCGCGCGGCGTCGATCAAAAAAGTCAACTCGAGCAGGTAGTCGTTGGGGGTTTCGTGACCGGATTGGACGATGAAGACGTCGTGACCGCGCACGTTTTCTTCGAGCTTGACCTCGATCGCCCCGTCTGAGAACGTCCGCAGGCGCGCCCGCCCGACTGGCTGGCAGAGATACGCGCAGATGGCTGCTGTGAACGCGGGATGAGAACGACCGCCGAAGATTGTCAGGCGATCCGTCGGTCGAGAACTGCTGGCCATGCACTCTCCATCAGAGACCAGTCCAATGGCCACGTGATCATAGCAGATCTCGCGACGCGACGCCTGCGGCTGCTGTCGTGAAGTCGGCGGGAGAAGAGGTCGTTTGTCGACCACTCGATCGAGAGGACCGCGGAGACGCGATCTGACCGCCTCGCCCAAGGGCGAGGCGGTCAGATCGCGTCTTGAAGCTGCTCTCGCGAATTATGCGTCGTAGTACAGGTGGAATTCGTACGGATGCGGCCGGAGGGCGATTGGGTCAACTTCGCGCTCGCGCTTGTAGGCGATGTAGTTTCGGATCAGGTCCGGGGTGAACACGTCGCCACGCAGCAAGAACGCGTGGTCCTGCTCCAGCGCATCCAGCACTTCGCCCAGAGAACCGGGCGTTGACTTGATCTGGACTGCTTCCTCCGGTTCCAGCTCGTAGAGGTCCTTGTCGATCGGCGTTGGCGGCTCGATCTTCTGCTGAACGCCGTCAAGACCTGCCATGAGCAGCGCAGCCATCATCAGATACGGGTTGCAGGTCGCATCCGGGCAGCGGAACTCGATGCGCTTCGACTTGGGGCTGTCCGAGTACATCGGGATACGGACGGCGGCCGAGCGGTTGCGCTGCGAGTAGATCAGGTTGACCGGCGCCTCGTAACCGGGCACCAGCCGTCGGTAGGAGTTCGTGGTTGGAGCGGCGAAGGCGAGCAGCGACGCTGCGTGCTTCAGCAACCCGCCGATGTAGTGGCGGGCGGTGTCGCTGAGTAATGCGTAACCATCGCGATCGAAGAACAGATTGGCGTTGCCGTCCCACAGGCTCTGGTGGACGTGCATGCCGGAGCCGTTGTCCTGGAAGAGTGGCTTGGGCATGAAAGTCGCCGTCATTCCGTGCGCGATCGCCACGTTCTTGATGATGTACTTGTAGAGCAGCAACTGGTCGCCCATCTTCGTCAGAGTCTGGAACCGCATGTCGATCTCAGACTGGCCTGCCGACGCGACCTCGTGGTGATGCACCTCGACGTCGATACCCGCCTCGATCATCTTCAGCACCATTTCGGAGCGGAGATCCTGGAGGCGGTCGACCGGCGGGACGGGGAAGTAACCTTCCTTATAGCGCGGACGGTAGCCCAGGTTCGGCTTGCCGTTCGCGGTACCGCTGTTCCAGATGCCTTCATCCGCGTCGATGAAGTAGTAGCCGCTGTGAGTCGTCTGGTCGAACCGAATATCGTTGAAGATGAAGAACTCGGCCTCGGGTCCCCAGTAGCTCGTCGTGGCGACGCCGGAGGCCACGAGGTAGCGCTCGGCCTTCTGAGCAACATAACGAGGATCTCGGGAGTACCACTCGCCGGTGACCGGGTCCTTCACGTTGCAGACGAGGCTCAGGGTCGGGATCGCGCAGACCGGATCCACGATCGCCGTGGTCGCATCCGGCATCAGTAGCATGTCGCTTTCGTGGATCTTCTGGAATCCGCGAATGCTGGAGCCATCGAAGCCAAGACCGTCCGCGAAGACGTCTTCGTCGAGCGCCCCGATCGGGGTCGAGAAGTGCTGCCAGGTCCCGGGTAGATCGACGAACTTGAAGTCGACGAACTTGACACCCTGCTCCCGGGCAAACGCAATCACGGCCGCTGGGCTGGCCAGCGCATTCGCGCCCGTCACGTCAATCGCCATAGCCTGAAAATCCTCCTCATTGTGCGCGCCGCGAGCCGTGCGGCTGGTCAGCGTTCTCCACCTATTAGTCTAAATGAGGTGCGAGGGAGTGGTCTACGTCAGGGGAGACAGGAAACGGCCCTACACATTTGTGCATTTCGCACAAATGACATCACTCAGAAGCCGCCGGCGTCGGGTCCGAGGTTGTCCCACGAACGCAAATGATCTTCACTCTTGGCTTGCCCAGCTTCAAGCCCATGCGACTGATGCTCTCGCGCACGACCTGATCGAGCTCCTGCGCCTTGGCCGGAACGTCCACGTCGGCGTCCACCCGTGCTTCAAGCTGAACGTCCACCACGCCACCGCGCGCCAAGATCAGCGGGATCGCCTGGCGCACCTGAGGGACCGCTTCGACGTCCGCGCGCAGGCGTTCGGCGACCGACTCTGTCGCCAACTCGGCTGACTTGCGTCCGCCGCCCGCGATCTGCACCGAGCGCGGGCGCTTCCGCTTCCATTCGAAGTTCAGCAGGACCACGGAGAGCGCGATGAGGAACAAGCACGCCACGATGACGACGAGATGCGTCACCGAAATCGGGTCCACCTTGATGCCCTCGAGCTGGAACGCAAAAAACTCCGCCACCCCCTGCGGAGTGACGGCGATCGGTATCAGGAGTACGATCAGCAGTATCAAAAATACAGAGACAAAGAAGCGATTTACAACGTTCATCATTGCCGACTAGCATATGCGCTGCCGCGCCACCCTGTCAAGCAGCGTTGCGTTCGACGAGTGAACGTGCGATACTTTTTGGCGGGGGAGGCGTGCAGACTCGTGCGGGTTGCGGTGATCTCGGATATCCACGCGAACCTCGCGGCCTTCGATGCGGTGGTCGCCGATTGGGGCGGCGTCGACGCCGTCTGGTCCCTCGGCGACGTCGTCGGCTATGGTCCCGACCCGGTGGAATGTATCGAGCGGTTGTGCGCCCTGCCGAGCGTGGGTATCGCCGGCAACCACGACTGGGCGGCGATCGGTCGAGTCGACCCCGCCACCTTCAACCCGGCTGCCGCCGAGGCGATTGCCTGGACGAGCCGACAGCTCACCCCGGCGGCGCGCGCTTATCTCGAGGAGCTTCCCTCCATCCGCGAGGATGACGAGTACACGCTCGCGCACGGCAGTCCGCGAGACCCGATCTGGGAATACCTCCTCGGCCCGACCGCCGCGTGGGAGAACTTCGCCGCCTTCACCGGCGTGGTCTGCTTCATCGGTCACAGTCATCGCCCGCTCGCCTTCACCCTCGAGCCGCACGCGCGCGATGGACCGTCCGACGTTCACTCGGAGCCACTACACTATGCGGAGACCGCGCTGGGAAACCGGCGCCACCTGATCAACGTGGGAAGCGTTGGCCAGCCGCGTGATCACGACCCGGCCGCGCGCTACGTCATTCTCGACACCGAGCGCCGCGTGTATGAGCGCCGACGTGTCGAGTATCCCATCGAGAAGACCCAGCAGCGCATGCTTGACCTGGGCCTGCCCTCAGTTTTAGCGACACGCCTATCGTCTGGACGCTAATCGAGCGGGCATGGCACAATCTGGTATAATGAGACAGAAGCAGTGCAGCGGCGAGGGCGCCCACCATTCGGTGGGCGCTCTCTCATTTGTTGTGGGCACGGGGGAGTGGGAATCGAGCTATGCCGAAGTACATCTTCGTTACCGGGGGAGTGGTCTCATCCGTGGGCAAGGGCGTGACGGTCGCATCGATCGGGCGCTTGCTCAAGAGCCGCGGCATCAGCGTCGCCGCGATGAAGCTCGATCCGTACCTCAACGTCGATCCCGGCACGATGAACCCCTACCAGCACGGCGAATGCTTCGTGACCGACGACGGCGCGGAAGCAGATCTCGACCTCGGCCACTACGAGCGGTTCATCGATACCAACCTGACGCGCGACTCCAACGTGACGACCGGTCAGATCTACTCGGCGATCATTGCCAACGAGCGACGCGGCGACTACCTCGGCGGAACGATCCAGGTCATTCCCCACGTCACCAACGAGATCAAGTCGCGCATCCAGCGCGTGGCCGAGGCCGACGGTGCCGAGACGATCATCGCAGAAGTTGGCGGAGTCGTCGGGGACATCGAGGGTCAACCGTTTCTGGAAGCGATTCGCCAGCTACATCGGGAGATCGGAGCGGACAACGCGCTGTACATCCACGTGACCCTTTTGCCGTACATCAACGCCACCCGAGAGCTCAAGACGAAGCCGACGCAGCACAGCGTCCGCGATCTTCGAAGCATGGGCATTCACCCCGATGTGGTCGTCTGCCGCTCGGACTACCCCGTTAGCGACGACCTCAAGGAGAAGATCGCGCTCTTCTGCGACGTCGAGCGGCGCGCGGTGATTCCGCTGCTCACGGTCGACACGATTTACGAAGTGCCGCTGATCCTGGATGCAGCCGGTCTGGGCGACTACATTGCCGAGCGGCTCGGACTGCCGTCGCGCAGCCCGAGTTGGGGGCAGTGGGAGGAGCTGGTCACGCGGATTCGCGAGCCGAAGACCGCGCTGAGCATCGGCGTCGTCGGGAAGTACGTCGGGCTTCACGACGCGTACCTCTCCGTGCGGGAGGCGCTGACGCACGCTGCACTGCACCACGAGCGCGAGCTGAATCTGGAGTGGATCGACTCCGAGCGCATCACGCCGGAAACGGCCGACGGAGCACTCTCGCACCTGAGCGGCATCCTGGTGCCCGGTGGATTTGGCGCGCGAGGCATCGAGGGCATGCTGCTCGCGGCGAAGTTCGCGCGGGAGCACCAGGTGCCCTACCTGGGCCTCTGCCTCGGCTTGCAAGTCATGACGGTGGAGTACGCCCGAAACGTCCTTGGCCTGCGCGGCGCGAGCAGCACCGAGTGGGACCCGTCGACGCCTCACCCGGTGATCGACCTCCTCGACACACAACGCGACGTGACCAACAAGGGTGGCACGATGCGTTTGGGCTCGTATCCGTGCCGCGTCGCTCCCGGCAGCCTGGCGGCGCGCGCTTACGGAGAACCGGTGATCGATGAGCGTCACCGACATCGCTGGGAGTTCAACAATCGCTATCGCACTGCGCTTCAGGCCAGCGGACTGGCATTGACCGGCGAATCTCCCGATGGCAGGCTCGTCGAGATCGTCGAGGTGAGGGATCACCCATGGATGCTCGGCTGCCAATTTCATCCCGAGCTCAAGTCCCGCCCCACTCGCTCGCACCCGCTGTTTCGCGACTTTGTCGGGGCAGCGGCACGAACTCTGCGCGAGGGCGACCAGCCGGCCCTCCCGATCGACCAGGCCTTGCTCGTTGCCGGAGGGTCTTGACGACCGGCTTCTGAGCGTGCTACAATCAGTGTGGATAGGTAGGACAATAGGTTCGTTGGGCTGTATCGACAGGCGTTCTTGAACTTCTCCCCTGCTGGCGTGATCCGATTGTGGTCGCGTCTTCGACTGTCTGCACAAGTGGCCGCTACCCCGTCGTCTTACAGTGAGTAGCGCATCGCAAGCCCTCTGCCTTCGTGGTCACCCACGGCGGCAGTTCGGTGCAAAGATTGGTCTTTCCTCCCATTTCCTCATGAGTTGGAGCGCCAGGTGAATATCGCGGAGCTAGAGGCAAAGACCCGTGACGACCTTCAGGACATCGCGAAGGAACTGGGCGTCACCGGTTACAGCGCTCTGAAAAAACAAGATCTGATTTTCCGTATTTTGCAAGCACA
>DATLRG010000318.1:0-12750 GCA_035534795.1 Chloroflexota bacterium | reverse complement strand
CGAGACGTTTGCTCACGCAATGAGGAACGGCACCGCCCAGGGAGGCCCTTTTTTGTATCAGAAGAGCAGGCTCGACAATGGCCTGCGGGTTGTCACCAGTCACATTCCACACGCTCGCTCGGTCAGCGCTACTTTCTTCGTTCGCGTCGGCTCTCGCAATGAGACGGACGCGATCCAGGGGGCATCGCATTTCCTGGAGCACATGCTGTTCAAGGGCACGGAGAAGCGCCCGTCGCCGAAGGACATCTCCGAGGCGATCGAGGGAATCGGCGGCTACTTCAACGCCGAGGCCGGTAAAGAGTTGACGGTCTACTGGGATAAAGTGGCCGATCGACACTGGACCATCGCCGTGGAAGTCCTGGCCGACCTGCTCCGACACTCCCGCTTCGAGGCCACGGAGATCGAGAAGGAGCGCAAAGTCATCGCCGAAGAGCTGGGCATGTTGAGCGATAGCCCGGGCGATTGGGTCCACATTCTCGTCGACGAAGCGATGTGGGGAGACAAGCCGCTCGGACGCGACGTCGCCGGGACGCGCGAAAGCGTGCTGAACATCACGCGCGACCAGTTGCTGGATTGGTTCGGAACGTTCTACGTACCGGCAAACCTGGTGATCAGCGTGGCCGGCCCGCTCGACCACGCCGAGGTGGTCGCCGAGATCGAGCGACTCCTGGGTAGCTGGGATGGCTCGCCGCCGGCGAACTGGGCACCCGCGGGCGAGAGTCCGGTCCAAAAGGTGAAGCTCAAATCCAAGCGGACCGAGCAGGCCCACTTTTGCCTTTCGGTACCGAGCCTCCCCTACGATCATCCGGAGCGCTACGCGCTCGAGCTGTTGAACATCATTCTCGGGGAAGGGATGAGCTCACGCCTGTTCCTCGAGATCCGCGAAAAACACGGGCTCGCCTACGACGTCCACTCGTACACGAACGAGTACCAGGACGCGGGCTCGCTCGTCGTCTACGCGGGCGTCGAACCCGCGCGGATCGACGAGGCGCTCCGCGCGACGCTGGCCGAGATTGGCCGTTTGGCCGAGCCGATCCCGGAAGCCGAGCTCGCCCGGGCCAAAGAGTTCTGGAAAGGGCGGATGCTCCTGCGCCTCGAAGACACCCGCAGCATCGCGTCCTGGCTCGGGGCGCAGGAGCTCTTGCTCGGCCAGATCTACACTGTCGACGACGTGATCGAGCGCGTCGACCGCGTCCAGACGGCCGACCTTCAGACGCTGGCGGAGCGTCTCTTCGTTCCCGACAAGCTCTGCCTCGCGGTCATCGGTCCGTATCGCAGCGAAGACCGCTTCGCGCGACAACTCCGGTTCTGAGACAGCCACGGCAGAAAGCGCAGGATTTGCTCGGCAATTCCTGCGCTTTCTGCCGTGGCATGAGGGGTGGGGAAGTGAACGTCCTGCTCATCGCCATCGACACGTTACGCGCGGATCACCTTGGCTGCTACGGGTATCCACGACTGACCAGCCCGCGCATCGATCGGCTGGCGTCACAGGGCGTTCGGTTCGCGAACTGCTTCAGCCCACACATCCCGACCCATCCCGGCTTCACCACGCTCCACAGCGGCGTCGACGTGATGCGGCACCAGATCGTCGCCCACGGCGGGAAGATCGAGCCGGGTCCCGCGATCCCGCTCCTCGCCGAGCTGCTGCGAGAGCGTGGCTACTTCACCGCCAGCGTCGACAACCTGGGTCGCTGGTTCACCCGTGGCTTCGACGCGGTGCTGCCCTACCATTGGCCCACCGATCCGCACGTCGCCTGGCGCAAAGCCGAAGCCGTGAGCGCCCAGGCGCTCGCGGCGCTGGATCTCGCGGCCGGCCAGCCCCGGCCCTGGTTCCTGTTCCTGCACTACTGGGACCCGCACACGCCCTACCTGCCGCCACCGCCCTTCGACCGGCTGTTTTATCCCGGCGACCCGTTCGATCCCTCCAGCCACAGCATGGAGCCGGTCTTCGCCTTCGAGCCGTTCCGCGCGTACTTCGCCCAGTGGATGGGCGGCGTGACCGACGTCACGTTTCCGGTCGCCCAGTACGACGCGGAGATTGCCTACGTCGACACCGCGCTCGAGCCGCTGTTCAATCGCTTGAGCGAGCTGCGACTCGAGGAAGAGACGCTCGTCGTGTTGCTCGCGGATCACGGCGAGGTGCTGGACGAGCACGAAGGCTACTTCGATCACCACGGCCTGTACGACGCGAACGTTCACGTGCCGCTGATTCTTCGGCTGCCGGGAACGCTACCCGCTGGCCGCATTGTCGAGTCGTTCGTGCAGCTCTTCGACGTTGCGCCGACGGTCCTCGACCTGATCGGCGCGGGGGACGTCGCCGGGCGCGTGGGCATGACCGGCCGCAGCGCGCTGCCCCTCCTGGACGGCGCCCCGGGAGTCGAGACCCTGTTCCTGACCGAGTGTACCTGGATGCGCAAGCGTGGGCTGCGGACGGGCCAGTGGAAACTGATCCGCGCGATGGAGCCCGATTTTCACGGGCTGCCGCCGGTGCAGCTCTTCGATCTGGCCACCGACTCGACCGAACAGCGCAACCTCGCCGCAGAACGGCCGGACGTCGTCGCCGAGCTGACGCACCGGCTCGACGGCTGGGTCGAGCGCCGGCGCGCGGAGACCGGCCAGCCGGACCCACTGGAGGAACAGGAGATCACCCTCCGGCGGATCGGCCAGATGAAGACGGCGGTGCCCTCCGACCAGAAGCTCTACGCCGAGGGCGGGCGGGCGGAGTGACTCCGGCCGCCACTCTGGTCGTCACCTACGAGACCCGGCGTGGCCCGCGCGTCATCCTCACCCGGCGCCCCGCGACCCTGCGGCGTCATCCCGGGCAGATCAGCTTTCCCGGCGGCATGATCGAGCCGACGGATGAGTCGCCGTTCGCGGCGGCCATCCGCGAGGCGCGCGAGGAGATCGACCTGCGCGTACCACCGGACCTGGGATCGGTTCCCCTCACCCCGGTCAGCACCCTGTCGAGCGGCATCGTGATTCAGCCGTTCTGGGTCCGACTGCCGGCCAGCCCCCGCCTGCGCGCCGCTGCTGACGAGGTCGACGCGATCCTCCGCGTTCCGCTGCAAGATCTGCTGGCGCCAGGCATCCTGCGGCCGATCGCTCACCCACGCCGTCCGGAGGAACAGACCCCGGCCTACGTTTGGCACGACCAGGTCATCTGGGGCGCGACCGCGCAGACCGTCGGCGAGCTGCTCCGACGGTGCGAGGAAGGACCCGTCACGAGCGGGTGATCGCGCGAGAGGGGTAGCTGACCGGTGTCCGTTGGTGGGGAATTTGCTGCGCAAATTCCCCACCAACGGACACCGGTCAGCTACCCTCCCTTCACAAACCTTGATTCAGATCATTGGCAGAGGAATCGCGCGACCCTCTTCCGCCGATTTGTACGCCGCCAGCACCACTTCGATCGCCGCGCGGCCGTCCCCGCCGGTGACCGGCGGTGGTTGCCCGGCCGCCATCGCTTTGCCGAACGCCTGCCACATGCGCTTGAACTGGCTTTCCTCTTCGTAGCCGACGTCGTGGGGATCGCGGTCGCCGTAGGTCTTCTCCGAGACGACTTCCAGCTTGTGGTTCGGGCGCAGCGCCGTATTGTGCGGCTGGTAGGAGACGAAGCCCTCGGAGCCATAGAAATAGGTGCCCCGGCTGAACGGGCCCACGTGCTGGCCGAAGGTACTGGTGATCTCGGCGACCGCGCCGCTCGTGAACGCGAGCAGCGCCAGGCAGGTGTCGTCGGTCGTCATTGGCACGATCTTGCGCTTGCCAATCACCGCGCTGACCGAGGCGACCGGCCCCATGATGTGCTGCAGGAAGTAGACCTGGTGGATCGCCTGCGCCATCAGCACACCGCCGCCACGACTGTTTGCCAGCCAGGGGCGCACGCTGACGGTCGACGGGCCCTCCAGCCCAATCGTCTGCGCCAGGTAGATATCGCCAATTGCGCCCGACCGCACCACCTCTTCGACCTTCTGCGCGCCCGGCTCGAAGAGGACGGTGTGGCAGGTCATCAGCACCACGCCGTTGCGCTGGGCGGCGGCGATCATGTCGTCCACCTCGGACAGGCTGGTGGCAATCGGCTTCTCGACCACGAGGTGCTTGCCGGCGTTCGCGGCTTCGAGGGCGACCTGATAGTGGGCATTGTGTGGCAGGAGCAGGTCCACGCACTCGACGCCGGGGTCGTCGAGCACCTCACGCCAGCTTCCGTAGACACGCGGGTTTCCGTGCTGGGAGGCCATCTCCCTGGCCCGAGCCTGGTCTTGATCGAACAACCCGACCAGATCGACATCGTCCGCCGCGAGGATCGCGGGAACGTGGGCGCGGGCGATGGCGCCACAACCGACGACGACGACGCGAAGCGACATTTCTCTTACTCCATCCCGCTACTGGCTGATTGTAAGCAGCGCAGCGGGTCTCGGTCAAACATCTCTCGCCGTTTGCCAGGCGATCACTCGCCGTCAACCCAGATCGCCTGCGTACAGGCCGTGTGAAAGCCCACCCGCTCCATGTTGCGCTGGCTAACGGTGCCGGGCGTTGCCTGGCTCAGGACCAGGTCGCACCCCGCGGCGTGGGCATCGGCGATCCGGCGGCGCAACAGCGCCGTGTGGCAGCCGCGGTCGCGGTATTCGGCGCGCGTCGCGCCCGCGGCCAGGACGCCGACGCCGTCGGCAACGTGGAGGGCGGCGACTCCGGCCACCTCGCCTCGATACGTCGCCACGTAACAGCGCCACGCGGCAAATTCTGCGCGGACAATGGCTGGCAGGATGGTCGGGTCCTCGGCCGGCGCGCTCGCCAGCCACAGCGGAAGGAATTCATCCAGCGCCGGCGTCTGGCAGACGCGGACCGTCACGCCAGCAGCAGGGGCCGGCTGATCGCCAGCCGGCACGCCGAACATGACGCTCATGAACTCTGCCTGCCGACACCCGCGCTGAGCAAGACTGGCCAGCAGGTGCTCGTTCGCGTGAAACGGCGAGATGGCGATGCGACAACGCAAGCGGTTCTCGCGATACCAGGCGAGCGCCTCGTCGAGGCTGCCCTCGTCCTCGACGCGGAGGCCGGCAAGCTGGTTGAAGAAGCGATAGTACCAGATGCCCCGGCACACCATCAGCCCGGTCACCTGACCCCAGCGGCGGACGTCGATGCCGAGCGGGTTGCCTTCGAGGCGCTGCACTTGCTGGATTCGCGACTGGGTCGCGACGGCGAGCGATCGTTCGATCCGCTCCGCGACCTCCGCTGTGATGATTGGCGCTTGCACCGGTCCCCCTTCATCGACCAGAAACGTGTACGCGATTCCTCTACGACGGCGCCGCGGCCCCACCCCGGTCGCCTCTCCATCGGAGAATGGAGAGGCGACCGGGGAGAGGCCGTCTTCCCCTTCTCCATCTCCGATGGAGAGGGGGCGAGGGGGTGAGGCCACGGCGCCGTCGCTCACCTGTCTCTCTTCTCGCCTGATGCACTGGACAGTATAATCGGTGCGTTCAACCAGCGAGGCAAAGGCGCGCGGCTCTGAACGAGGGGGAGCGCACATGCAGTATCGAACGTTGGGGCGCACCGGCATCAAGGTCTCAGAAATTGGCCTGGGATCGTGGGAGCTGGGGGGAAGCTATTTCCTGCGCGACCGCAGCAGCGCCGGCAACGATCCGGCCGGTTACACCGACGTCGTCGAGGCCGAGGCGATCGCCACCGTCCACTGGGGATTGGAGCGCGGCTTGACCTTCGTCGACACCGCCCCGATCTATGGCGACGGCGAAAGCGAGCGGCGCGTGGCGCGCGCGCTGGCGGGTCGCCCCGAGGCGGTCACCGTCGAGACGAAGCTGGGCGTCTTCGCCGAGGAGGGGCGCTACCGACGCGTGTTTACTCGCGACGTCGTCCTCGGCGAGTTCGAGAAGAGCCGCGAGCGGCTGCGGACCGACGTGATCGAGATCGACCTGCTGCACTCGCCGACGCGCGAGGAGTTCGGCAACGGCGAGTCACTCGAGGCGCTGCTGGAATTGAAAAAGGCGGGCAAGGTCCGCTGGATCGGCGTGTCGTCCAGCTATGACCGGACGCACACGCTGGAGCTCGTCGAGACCGGCCACCTCGACGTCCTGCAAATTCCCCTGAGCCTGATGCGGCCGGAGTGGACCGACGTCCTCGCCGCCTGCCGTCGCCACGGCACCGGCGTGGTCGTGCGTGAGCCGCTCTACAGCGGGTACCTGGCCGGCCACCTCGACGAAGACACTGTTTTTCGCCCCGACGACCAGCGCAGCGTCTGGGGCCGCGAGCGTCACCTCGAGCACGTGCGACGGGCAAAGCTGTTCAAGTTCCTCGCGAACGCGGACCGCACTCCGGCGCAGGCCGCGCTGAAGTGGATTCTTTCGTTTCCGGAGGTGTCGGTCGTCATCGCCGGCTCGGCGAACCGCCAGGAACTGGCCGAGAATCTGGCGGTCTCCGATCAGCCGGCGTTCACCGTCGAGGAACTCGAGCGCGTCGCGAACGTGCATCGGACAACTTACCTGGCGACGGTCTGAGCCGTGCGGATCGCGTTCAACGCCCAGTTGCTGAGCTACGGCCAGTGGTACCGCAGCGCCGGTATCAGCCGCTACACCGACCGGATGCTCAGTAGCCTCGGGCCACTGCTCGACGGCGATCGCTGCGCCGTGTTCGTCGGCCCGAACGTGCCGGCCGACGCGCCCGCGCTGGCCGGCCTGCAGGTGATCCGGACGCCTCTGCCGACGCACCGGCCGATCGTGCGGATTCTCTGGGAGCAGCTCGCGCTCCCGCTCGCCCTCCGACGCTGGGGAGCGGACCTGCTGCACGCGCCCGCCTACGTCGCCCCGCTCGCGTCGCCCTGCCCAACGGTCGTCACCTTCCACGACTTGAGCTTCTACCTGATGCCGCGCGCCTTCAATCGCCAGAACCGACTGTACTTGCAGGCGTTCAGCCAGTGGGCCGCGCGCCGCGCGCGGCGCCTGATCGCCGTCTCCGAGCATACCCGCCAGGACCTGATCCGCTTGCTGGGCGTGCCGCCGGCGCGAGTCGACGTCGTCTACAACGGCGTCGACGACTGCTTCCGTCCCGAGCCAGACGCCAGGCGCATCGAGCGGTTCCGCCAGGAGAAAGGGCTGCCCGCGCGGTTTCTCCTCTATCTGGGAACGATCGAGCCGCGGAAGAACGTGCCGGGCCTCTTGCGGGCCTACGCCGAGGCCCGCCGTCGTGGCCTGGCCGACCCGCTGGTGATCGCCGGCGGGCGCGGCTGGGGCGACGAGCGCATCGCGCAACTGCTCGACCAGCTCGACCTGCGGTCGTCGGTGACTTTAACGGGATTCGTCGCATCAGACGAGCGGCCCCTATGGTATAATGCGGCCACGTTGTTCGCTTTCCCCTCATACTACGAGGGATTTGGTCTGCCGGTGGTCGAAGCGATGGCTTGTGGGACGCCGGTCGTGTCCTCCGACCGCTCCTGTCTTCCAGAAGTCATCGGCGATGCGGGGGTCCTGGTCGATCCAGACGATCCGAGCGCGTGGGCCGCGGCGCTGGTGATGGTGGTGCGCGACGCTGCGCTGCGGCACGATCTGGCTGCGCGCGGCATCGAACGTGCCAGGCGCTTCACCTGGAAGGCCGCCGCCAGGGCGACGCTCCAAACGTACCGGACGGCGTGGGCAAGCCCCCCAGGCGACCGACGCTGACGTGAATCGAGACTGAGACGTGGTAACGACACGCAAACGGGCGCTCCTCCTGCCCGGTCTTCTTCTCGTGACGATCGACATCGTGCTGATCAACGTCGGATTCGCCATCGCCTGGTACCTGCGCTATCGTCTCGAGCTGGGTCGCGAGGTCGCCGCGAGCGACTACCTTCCCATCTCCACCTACTTCGGCATCCAGGCATTCCTCACGGCCTGCCTCCTGTTGATCTACCGTCTCAACGGCGTCTATGGGCGCCGGCGTCGCCAGGGCTGGGCCGACGAAGTCTCCGGTCTCACCTCCGGTGCCCTGGTCGGCGCCGCGATCATGATCGTCGCGGTGTTCTACCTCCGTCCCTTCGGCTACTCGCGACTGGTCTTCATCTACGCCTGCGTGATCATCACCTTTCTGCTGGCCACGGCGCGCGTCGCCGACCGCGCCTGGCGCGGCTATCTGCGCCGCAAGGGGATCGGCCTCCAGCGCGTTCTGGTGGTGGGCGAAGGGCCGCTCGGACGCATGATCATGCAGAACATCGTCGCACAGCCGGAGGTAGGGTACAAGATCGTCGGCTTCGTCGACGACGAGCCGCGTCAGTCGCTCGGTCGCTTCGAGTACCTCGGCCCCATCGCCGATATCCCACAACTGGCCTGGCGCTACCAGATCGACGAAGTGATCATCGCCCTCCCGTCCGCCTCCCACCTCAAGGTCAACGAGATTCTCATCGCCTGCGGTCGACTCAACGTTCGCTTCCGGATCGTCCCCGATTTTTACGAGCTGAGTCTGAACCAGGTCGACGTGGCCGAGATCAACGGCATTCCCCTGATCGGCTTGCGCGATGCGTCGCTCCAGGGGAGCGGCCAGGTACTCAAACGGGTCATCGACGTCGTCCTCGCGGCGGCTGCGCTCGTTCTGGTGTCGCCGCTGCTGCTGGTGATCGCGATCGCCATCAAGCTGGACTCGCCGGGGCCGATCATCGTGCGGCAGGTGCGGATCGGGCGCTGGGGCAAACCCTTCGACTTCTTCAAGTTCCGGTCGATGCGGGACCGGGCGGATCAGGAGCTGGTAAACTTGATCGAACGCAACGAAGCCAGTGGGCCGGTCTTCAAGATGCGCAACGATCCGCGGCGAACGCGGGTTGGGCGCTGGCTCCGCCGGTCCAGCTTCGACGAGATCCCGCAGCTCCTCAACGTGCTCCGCAGTGAGATGAGCCTGGTGGGCCCGCGGCCGCCCTTCCCATGGGAGGTCGCCAAGTACGCGGAGTGGCACCGACGGCGGCTTCAGGTGTATCCTGGAATCACCGGACTCGGACAGGTCTCGGGGCGGAGTGACCTTCCTTTCGACGAGACCGCGCTGCTCGACATCTGGTACATTGAGAACTGGACGCTCGGACTAGATTTGAAGATCATGCTGCGGACGCTTCCCGCGGTGATCTCCGGGCATGGAGCGTATTGAGTGGAGCTTCGACAGTACTGGCAGGTCGTGGTCGACCGGGCCGCCATCGTGATCGGCGTGTTCCTGGTGGCCCTGGTCGTCGCCGCCGCCTCGGTCTATCTGATTCCTCAGGTTGCCGCGCCCTACCAGGCCAGCTTGATCCTCTCGGTGCAGCCGCAGCCCGAGCCAAAGACCGGCAACTACTACGCGTACGATGGCTACTATTCCTACCTCACATCGGAATACCTGAACGACGACCTGATCAACGTCGTCGAGACCAACGACTTCTTGCAGCGCGTGCGCGGCCAGGTGAAGGACTTCCCCGGCGGCGCGCCGAGTGGCTCGATCACCGGCGAAAAAGCCCACCGGGTGCTCCACCTGACCATCTCGTCGCCCACGGCGGCAGGGGCGCTGGCGCTCGCCAGGACTGTCGAAGCGATCCTGACCGGACCGGACGCGAACACAACCGTGTTCGACGCGCTGAGCCGGCAGGCCAACCCGACGGTGAGCGTGATCAGCCAGCCCCAGATCGTCTCGGGCCCGGCCGGACGCAGCGCCATCTTGAATCTGGCGGCGCGAGCGCTGGTCGGCCTGGCTCTGGGAATCGGCCTGGCCTTTCTGCTCGACTACCTCGACGATTCGGTGCGATCGGGCGAGATCCAAAAGCTGACTGGCCTGACGGTCGTCGGCGAGATTCCTGGCCGTTCCATTCCAGCCCCGAGAAAGAAGTGATGCCCGTGGACGAGCCGCCGCGAGAGCCCGGCAGCTTCGCCGATCGGGCGCTTGCCGGTGAAGACGAGCGGCGGGCGGCCGAGGCGTTTCCGCGACCGGCCCGCACGAAGTTCTGGCGCCACGCCGCGCTCTTCCTGGTCGTCAACGCCCTGCTGATCGTGGCGAACGCACTGGTCCTACCGGAGCACTGGGTCTTCTACTACGTGACGATCGTCTGGGCGTTCATCCTCGGCGACAACTTTCTCTGGGCCTTCGTCGTCGACCCCGACCGCGACGTCGCCGAGCGCAAGGCCCTCCAAGAAGAGCGCGAGCGCGAACGGGCCGAGCGTACCTTGTAGTCTGTCCTGGGGGAGATGATGGATGGTGTGTGTGAAAAATGGCGATGAAGGTCGACGCGGTGGTCTTGCAAAGTATCGGCCAACTGGCGATCGAGCGGCGGGAGTGCGCTGAACCGGGTCCCGACGAGGTGCTCGTGGCGCCGCGGGTCGTCGGCATCTGCGGGTCGGACATGCACCTCTACAAGGAAGGCCGCATCGGCGATAGCATCCTGGAACGCCCGCTGGTGCTCGGCCACGAAGCCGCCGGCCGGGTCGTCGCGGTGGGATCGAACGTGGAGGGCCTGGCCGCCGGCGATCGAGTCATCGTCGAGCCGGGGCTGGCCTGCGGACAGTGCCGGTGGTGTCGCGTTGGCCGCTACAACCTCTGCCCTCACGTACGGTTCCTGGGCATCCCCCACACCGACGGACTGCTGGCCGGCATGGTCCGCGTGCCGGCGCGCTGGGTCTACCGCCTGCCGGACTCGATCGGCGACGCCGAGGGCGCGATGATCGAGCCGTTCGCGGTTGGGCTCCAGGCGGTTCACGAAGCCGACGTGCAGCCCGGCCAAACCGTGGTGATCCTGGGCGCTGGCCCGATCGGCCTGATGATCCTGCAAGCCGCGCGCGTCCGCGGCGCCGGCACGATCGTCTCGATCGATCTCGCCGAACGCCCATTAGACATGGCCCGTCGACTGGGCGCGACCGTGGCTTTGGACCCGCGCCAGTCCGACGTGCTGGCAACCGTCCGCGACCTGACCGACGGCGACGGCGCCGACGTCGTGATCGAGGCCGTCGGAGCGACGCCCACCATTCGTCAGGCCTTCGATCTGGTGCGGCGCGGGGGCACGATCACGCTGGTGGGAATCGCCGCCGAGCCGACGATTCCACTTGGCACCAACCGCATCGTGCGGAGCGGCTTGCAGGTACGCTCGAGCTTCCGCTACGCCCACCAGCACCCGGTCGCCATCGCCCTGGCCGCCGCCGGCCGAGTCGACCTGCGGTCGCTCATCACCCACCGCTTCGAGCTCGGCCGGGCGCCGGAGGCGTTTCGTTACGTCGAGCAGCACAAGGCCGACGTGATCAAAGGAGTGATCGATCTCGCGGCTAGCGTCTGACCAGGTCGGCCGCGCGAACGACCGGCGCGTACAGAGCGACGGTCCCATCGAACGACGGAGGAAGACGATCGGCTTCGGCAAGCGTGATCACCGTGCCGGGCCGATCGACGCGCGCGTAGTGGCCCGCGGGCGCGCGTTCGCCCGCGCGATAGACTTTGCCGCCGCCCAGGCCGAGTTCAGATGAATCCACGGTGATCCATACTCCTGACGTAGTATTTATCTCAAAACTGTTATGTGGGCGCCCACATAACAGTTTTGAGATAATTTCTTGGAACTGATGTATCCAGTCTACTGAGCTAAGACATTATTGTCTATCGTTAAGCTGCACGAACTTCGCGGTGCGGACTTTGTGCATGCTGGCAGACTGCTGACGATTCACCAGCCAGATACCCAGGACGATCAGCGCGCCGCCGATCACCGCGCTCGGGCCGAAACGATCGCCGAGGACGACGCTGTCGCCGACCACGGCGACCAGCGGCACCAGAAAGACGAACGCCGCGACCCTGCTCGCGGCGTGTTGGCGCAGCAGGCTGAACCAGAGAACGTACGCCAGGGCCGACGCCCCGAACCCCGCGTAAGCGACGGTCCAGAACAGGGTGAGGGTGAGCACGACCCGCGGGTGCTCGACCGCGAGGGCCAGCATGGCGAGCGGCAGTGAGCCGTAAATAGCCTGGAGCGCGGCGATCCAGAGCAGGCTCTGCGCGGCGGGGCGGGCCTTGAAGTAAATCGTGCCGATCGCCCAGCAGAGCGCCCCTCCCAGGGCGCAGAGGTAGCCGACCCAGGAAGAATGTGGCTGGAGCAAGGCCTGGCCGCCGATCACCAGCACGACGCCGGCGAACCCGGCGAGAAGTCCCAGAGCGGCCAGGAGCGACAGCCGCTCGTCGAGGATCAGCCAGGCGCCCAGCGCCACCAGCAGCGGCTGCACGTAGACGAGGATCGCGGCCTCGCCGGGCGTGATCCGTAGAATGGCCAGGCTCTGCAGTCCCCAGAATCCCGCCACGTTCGCCGTGCCCATGACGACGGCCGTGATCTGGGTCGAGCGATCCAGCGGGAGCGGTCGCCCGTTCGCCAGCAAGCACGCCGCCAGCGCCACGCCGCCGACGAACGCGCGCAGCGCGGTGAAGGTGAGCGGTGGCGCCTCGCGCAGCCCGATCCGCAGCACGACGAACGCCATGCCCCAGACCAAGCACAGTGCGCCGAAGGCGCAAGCCACGCGCAGTCGGCCCCAGCGTGGCGGTGGCGAAGTCGGGTGGCTCTCGGCGCGTTCCTTCATTGAGCGGGATCGCCTGGTTTGCAGAAATCGGAGTGGCGAATCGGCCAAGCCACCTGAATCCCTTTTCACCGCGCGGGATCGAGTGCGCCGCCGAGAGGCGCCCGTTCCTGCGCCAAGAGCGAGGGAGCAGGCGACCCGGCGGAGGGCACGTCGCGGCGGCCTCTGGAATTATAGAGACCTGTCTGGTGAGGGCGTCTGAAACGTGACCGTTGGTGGAAGATTTGCT
>DATLRG010000317.1:0-3556 GCA_035534795.1 Chloroflexota bacterium | reverse complement strand
GGGGTCTCGCCGGCGTACTACTGGATGCTCGTCAATGGCGCCAGGGCACCGCTGAGCGATCCAAAGGTCCGGCAGGCGCTGAACTTCGCGATCGACCGGAAGGCGCAATTGGAGGTGACGTTCGGCCAGGGGATCATCCGGTCGGACCTGATCCCACCGAAGCACTGGGCGTTCAACTCGAAGGCGCTCTCGTTCGACGACCGGGACGTCGCGCGAGCAAAGAAGCTCCTCGCCGATGCCGGCCACGCGAACGGCTTCTCGCTCCAGCTCAAGCATATCACCAGCCGCGCCGAATACGCCTCGATCGCCCAGTTGTTCCAGTCGGACCTGGCCGAGATCGGCGTCAAAGTCTCGATCGTGCCGCTGGAGATCGGTATCTGGACCGAGCAGGTCCGCGTCAAGCACGACTATGACCTCGGGCTGACCGGGGTCTTGCCCGACGCGGACCCGGACCTGATCTTCGCCGAGGTAGATCCCAGCTTGCCCGGGGGGCAGGCGCTGGGGTGGAAGAACGACCAGTTCGAGCAGCTGCTCCAGAAGGGGCGCGCGGTCGTCGACCAGGAGGCGCGCAAGACCTACTACGCGACCGCCCAGGAGATCTTCGCGGAGGACTCACCGGGCTTCGTCATCAACGAGCGGCCGATTCTCTCCGGCGCATCACCGGCCGTCCGGGGCTTTGTCCAGAACATCAACCAGAACACGGTGTTCACGACCGTCTGGTTGAAGAAGTAACCTGTGACCGCGTACATCGTCCGGCGCATCCTCCAGCTCGCGCCCGTTTTGTTGCTGGTCTCGGCGATCGTCTTCTTCGTCTTCCACATCGTGCCGGGCGACGTCGCGGTGATCCAGCTCGGCGAGGATGCCGATCCTGCTCAGGTGAAAGCGCTGCGCGTCGAGCTGGGCCTCGACAAGCCACTTTACGTGCAATACGCGGTCTGGCTGGGCGATGCCCTGCACGGCGACCTCGGCAAATCCTACATCAACGGGCAGTCGGTCGTGTCGCTCGTGCTCGAGAAGTTCCCGGCGACCCTCGAGCTCGCGGTACTCGGCAGCCTGCTCAGCCTGTGCATCTCGGTGCCGGTCGGCATCATCTCGGCCGTGCGGCGCGGATCGTGGATCGACCAGATCGCGCGTGCCGTGGCCCTGCTGGGCTACTGTCTGCCGCGCTACTGGCTCGCCGTACTGCTGATCCTGCTCTTCGCGGTGAAGGTGCGCTGGTTTCCCACCGCGGGCTACGCGAACCTGGCGGAGCAGCCGTTGACGAACCTCCGCTACGCGGCGTTGCCGGTCATCTCGCTCGCGGTGACGCTGACGGCGGTGCAGATGCGCTACCTCCGGGCTGGCCTGCTTGACGTCATCGCGCAGGATTACGTTCGCACCGCCCTGGCGAAGGGGTTGTCCCACCGGACCACGGTGCTCCGGCACGTGCTCAAGAACGCGTTGATCCCGTTCATCACCGTCGTCGGGCTGGAGTTTGCCAATCTTCTCGGCGGCCTCGTCGTCGTCGAGCAGATCTTCTCCTGGCCCGGTGTTGGCTGGCTCATGATCGAGTCAATCACCGAGCGGGATTACGCCGTGGTCCAGGGCGTCGTCCTCCTGGTGACGATCGGCTTCGTGTTGATCAACCTGCTGGTCGACATCGGCTACGCCTACCTCGATCCACGCATCCGCTACGCCTGAGGGGAGAGCTCACCCATGGGGCATCGCCTGGAAACGTCGGCCGACTCGTCGCTTTCGCTCGAACACGAGGCGCTGTTCGAGGATCAGGCGCCGCGGTCTCTGCTCGCCCAGTCGCTCGCCGCGCTGGCGCACGATCGCGCCGCGATGCTGGGCGCCGTGCTCTTCCTGGCCCTCGTGGGCATGGCGGTTCTCGCGGGGGTGATCGCTCCCTACAATCCCCTGGCGGTTCATCCCCAGGACCGCTTGCAACTGCCATCGCGAGCCTATCTGCTTGGCACCGACGAGCTCGGGCGCGACCTGCTCAGTCGGATCATCTACGGCTCACGTGTCTCGATCTCGGTCGGGCTCATCTCCGTCGGGATCGCCGCCTCGACCGGTATCCCCCTCGGTCTGATCGGCGGATACCGCGGCGGCCTGACCGACGCCGTGATCATGCGCGTGATGGACGCGCTGCTCGCCTTTCCGGGGATCATCCTCGCGCTGGCGATCATCTCTGCTCTTGGTCCCGGTCTGGTCAACGCGATGATCGCCATCGGGATCGTCTCGATCCCTGGCTTCGCCCGAATCACCCGCGCGAGCGTCCTGTCGGTCAAGGAGGAGGAGTTTGTCGTGGCAGCGCGGGCGATTGGCGCGGCTGATTTCTACGTGATGTTCCGCGTTCTGCTGCCCAACTGCCTGTCTCCACTGCTGGTGAAGACGTCCGTGTCGTTCGCGGGTGCGATTCTCACCGAGGCAGCGCTGGCCTTTCTCGGGTTGGGCGTTCCCCCACCCACGCCCTCCTGGGGAGCGATGCTCGACACGGGACGGCAATATCTCGATCAGACACCCTGGTACTCGTTCTCGGCCGGCGCGGCGATCTTCCTCGCCGTCCTCGGCATGAACCTGCTCGGCGATGGGCTCCGCGACGCGCTGGACCCGCGCCTTCGACAAGTCTAAGGAGGAGCCTCGATGGCCATGAGGACCGGGTTGGCGAACACGGCCGAATTTTACGGTCTTCTCGACACCCTCGGCGGGCAGTTGTACGTCGACTCGCAGAAGGACATCCCGCCGGACGTGCGCAACGCGTTGCGCGCGGCGTTCGAACGTGAGACGGCGAACACCCCGCGGCGGATCCTCGGCACGATGCTGAAGGCGATCGAGGTCGCCGACCAGCACCGGATGCTCGTCTGCCAGGATACCGGCATTCCCATCTACTGGATCAAAATCGGCCGCGGCTTCGCCGTCGACGGCGTCCGGATGATGGACGCGCTGAGAAAAGGCGTCGAGCGGGTCACGGTCGATCATCCCCTTCGCTCCAGCGTCGTCTCGCCGATCTCACGGCGGAACAATCAAACCAGCAGTGGCATCGGAATTCCGGTGTTCCACATCGAGTTTGCCCCGGACATCGACTACCTGGACGTGTTGATGATGCCGAAGGGGTCCGGATCGGAGAGCATGTCGTTCTTGAAGATGCTCTTTCCCGCGGACGGCGTCGCGGGGATCAAGAAGTTCGTCCTCGACACGGTCGTCGACGCGGCGGGCAAGCCGTGTCCTCCGACGATCGTCGGGGTGGGAATCGGCGGCTCGTCGGACGTCTGCGTGACCCTGGCGAAGAAGGCGACGCTCCGCCCGGTTGGGTCGCGCAACGCGGACCCGGAAGTGGCCGAGCTGGAAGAGGAGCTGTTGCGGGCGATCAACGCAACCGGCATCGGGCCGATGGGGCTCGGAGGCAACACCACGGCGCTCGCGGTCCACGTCGAGTATGCCTGGACCCACATCACGCTGAACCCGGTCGCGGTCAACATGCAGTGCTGGCGCGGCGAACGTCGACGGGCCCGCATCTATCCGGATGGCCGCTATGAATTCGATTACTGACGTCGTGCATCATCCGGGGAGG
>DATLRG010000316.1:0-2861 GCA_035534795.1 Chloroflexota bacterium | reverse complement strand
TGGATGCCTCCGACGCGACGATAGCCGAGCTACGGCGGCAGGCGGAGCGAGCGGGGCTGGAGCTGCCCAGTCTGTCGTCCGGTCTATTCTGGCGCTACCCGCCGACGAGCGACGACGCGGCCATCCGCGAAAAGGCGCTGGTGATCGGCGAGCGTGCCCTGCACCTGGCGAAGCTGCTCGGCGCGAACACGGTGCTGGTCGTCCCCGGTGCCGTCACCGCCGACGTGTCCTACGCGGCCGCCTACGACCGGGCCCGCGGCTTCCTGCGCGAGCTAAGCATATGACCAAAAGAATGTCATCGAAATCACGCGGCCACCGGCAGGGTGGCGGGATGCGGCGGCAGCTCGATGAAGAAGCGCCGTGCTGCTGCGACCAACGGGTCGATACTGCCCGCCAGACGATTTGCGGCAACCTTGTCTTTCATCAAGCCCCAAATGCGCTCGGCCGGGTTGTCTTCGTGGCCGGCGTACTTGGGCAGCCAGAGAACCTGGACCCGCGGGTTTGCCGCGAGCCACTTCACGACGACCTTGGCGGTGTGGGTGGGCGCGCCGTCGAGCACCAGGTAGAGCGTCCCGGTCGGGTAGGCCGCCGCGAGATGCTCCAGGAAGGCGACGAAATGGACGGCCAGCTTGCGGTCGTGATCGGCCCAGTGGAAGACGCCCGAGGCGGCATCGAGGGCCCCGAAGAAGGCGTGCTTGGCGTTCTTGCCCGGGGTGGGGATGCGCACCCGCGGCCCCTTCATCCACATCTTGCGAACCACCGGCAAGAGGTGCAGGTCGCATTCGTCGAGGGAGAGCAGGTGGGCGGCGCCGCGGGCGACTTGGACCAAGGCGTCAGCGATCGCCGCGCGTTTGGCGTCGGTGTCGGGATCCCGCTTGCGCCGCAGGAGGGAGGCCGGGGCCAGGCGGGGACGGGCCCAGCGCCACTCCATCTGCTTGAGATAGCGACGGACCGACGAGCCGGAGAGCGCCAAGTGAAAGCGCACGGCCAGAAACCCGGTGAGCAACGCGACGGTCCAGCAGGTCTGGACGTGGCCCGAGCACTCGGGCGACTGGCCAGCTTGGGCGTCGACGATGTGGCGGGCCAACGGGTCCTTGGGCGGACGCCCGCTCTTGGGCTCGTCCTCCAAGCCTTTGACCCCTTCCCGTTCGTAGCGATGCAGCCAGATGCGTACCACGTCGTGGCCACAATCGTGGATCTGGGCAATCTGCGGCACGGAGTAGCCCCGCCCCGAAAGCAGGACCATGTGAGCACGGAGGGCAACCCGTCCCACCGCCTGGCGACTTACCCGCTCCAATTCGCGCCGCTGCTCCTCGGTCAATTTCACGAAAACCATCCCAGGCACCTCCCGCCCCCTCGCCGGGCGAGATCCGTGCCTTTCAGTTGGTCACATGCTTAGAATACCGACTGACGCGAACGTCGGTCGCGATTTCAACGATGAGGGTTAACACTATGCCAGTCGTCGTGGTCAAGCTCTACGAGGGCCGGACCGTGGAGCAGAAGCGCGCCGCCGCCCTGGCCATCACCCAGATCGTCGTCGAAACCTTGAAGACGACCCCGGAGGCGACGCAAGTGATCTTCGAAGACGTGAAGAAGAGCGACTGGGCGATCGCCGGTAAGCTGGCATCCGACTAAGGGTGTGTGTGGGAAGGGGGCAGGAGGCAAGAGATGTGCGCAGCACATCTCTTGCCTCCTGCCCCCTTCCCACACACACCCTTACAGCGCGGCGCGGGCGATCTCGTGGATCAGGGCCAGGTCGGCGCGAGAATCTGCCAGGCTGGTAAGCGGCGTCCGTCCGTTGACGACGCAGTCGTGGAAGTGAAGCAGCTCCTCTTTGAAAGCCTCGTGGTACGAGACGGTGACTTCCTTTTCCCACGTGGCCGACTCGGGGCGATCGGCGAGCGGCTCGCTCCCCTCCACGAAGACGCGCGTGGCGACGTTGCGCAGGAACGGCGAGGGGAAGACGATCCGGACCCGCGCACCGTCGGCGAAGCACGCGATTTCTTCGTCGTAGTGGCGCAGGTCCGCGAGATAGGTCCAGGTGAGGCTCGCGCGCGCTCCACTGGCGTAACGCAGGGTGGTGCTGAAGCACTGGCCCTGATCCCAGATCTCGGTGTGTGCAACCGCCGCTGGCTCGCCGATCAGCCCGCGCAGGGCATTCACGTCGTGGCAGAGGCTTCCCAGCATCAGTCCGAGCGCCGCCCGTTGGATCGGTGGTGCGTCGGCGCCGAGCACCTCCCGGATCAGCCGGTCTTCGGGACCCGAGATGACGCCAGTGACCATGCGCTGGCCAAGCTCCCGCGTTGGCACCGGGCCAAGCGGCAGCGGCGGGTGAAACACGTGGTGCTGGTAGTACAGCTCGCTGGCCGGATGCAGCACGGTGACACGAACGTAGCGCAGGTTGGCGAGGTCGCGGACGTGTTGCTGGCCGTAGCGATAGGCCGGGTCGTACCGTTTCATGTAGCCGACCATCAGTTGAACGCCTGCCGCCTGAATCGCCTCGGCGATCCGGTCGGCCTCGTCGAGGGTGTAGCACAGTGGCTTTTCGACGAAAATGTGCTTGCCGGCACGGGCGGCGGTGATGGCCGGCTCCGCGTGCGAACCGCCGGTGAGGATCATCACCGCGTCGACGTCTGCCCCCAGCAAATCCCGGTAATCGGTCGACCGTCGAGCGATGCCGTAGAAATCGCCGACCGCGTTCAGGGCCTTTTCGTCGATGTCGGCCAGCCCGACGACCTCGTAGAGATCCGCGAGTTCCCTCAGGTGCGGCAGATGCATCATCTGAGCGATGCCGCCGCAACCAAGCACACCAATTCTCAGCCGCCCGGTCGATGTCACTCGATCCTCCCGCGATCAAATCG
>DATLRG010000315.1:0-2249 GCA_035534795.1 Chloroflexota bacterium | reverse complement strand
GCCCCACGGTCCACCAGCAGCGGTCCGAACACCTCCCCTGCGACAGCGCATCTGTTGTAGAGGGAGAAAGCATGAGGCTATCAGACAAAGTTGCCCTGGTCACCGGCGCGTCCCGCGGCATCGGTCGCGAGATCGCGCTGTCGTTCGCCCGCGAAGGGGCGAAGGTCGCGGTGAATTACAACGCGACCCCCGAAGGCGCGCTCGACGTGGTGCGCCAGATCCGCGAGGCCGGCGGCGCCGCCGTGTGCCTCGCCTCGGACGACGCGCGCTACGTGACCGGCACCTTCATTCTGGTCGACGGCGGCATGCTGTTGCTCACCCCTCGCACAGATCAGGAGAATGTATGTCAAAAATTCACGAACGGTTGGCGGGCGATCGGCCGGGGCTCTGGGAAAGCGCGCTGACGCCGTCGATGCTCACCCAGGTGGCGGGAATGAGCGAGCCGCGCTGGTCGCCAGATGGCGCCTGGGCCTGCTACGTACAGACGCGCAACGGCGAAGGGCGCATCCTGGCCGTGCCAACCGCGGGCGGCCCGGAGCTCCAGATCACCAGCGATCCGGCGGCCCAGGCCAGCGGCTCCTATGGCGGCGGCTACTTCGACTGGTCGCCCGACGGGCGAGCGCTGGTCTATCTCGCGCGCGACTCGAAGCTGTGGATCGTGCCGGCGCGCGGCGGCCGGTCGTGGCGCCTGGCCGAAGGAGATGGGCGCCAGCGAGCGCCAGCCTGGTCGCCAGACGGGCGGGCGATCGCCTACAGCGCGGAGACCGCCGAGCAGTCGGCGATCGCGATCGCCGAGATCGCGACAGGAGGCGGAGCTGCCTGGCCGCGGCAGGTGAGCGGCAACGCCGACTTCGTTCAGGACCCGGCGTGGTCGCCCGATGCGCGACGGCTCGCCTGGCACGAGTGGGACGTCCCCAACATGCCCTGGGATGGCAGTCGGATCGTGCTGGCGGACCTGTCCACGGGCGAGCGACGAACGGTGGCCGGGGGCGACGACGTGGCGACGGCACAGCCGCGCTTCTCGCCGGACGGGCAACACCTCGCGTTCCTCGCCGACCGGGGCGGCTGGCTGAACCTGTGGATCGCGGCGGCCGACGGCAGCGGGGCGCGCCCGCTCCTGCAGGAGAGCTTCGAGCACGGGCCGCCCGCCTGGAGTCCCGGCGCGCGTACCTACGCCTGGTCGCCGGATGGCCAGCAGGTCGCCTACCTGCGCAACGACGACGGCCACTGGCAGGTGCGCGTCGTCGACGTCGCGAGCGGCGCCACGCGATCAGTCGACGACTCCGCTGGCGTGCGGGCCGGTTTGGCCTGGTCGTCAGGCAACGACTTGCTGTTCGTCCACGCCGCGTCGACCGCACCGCCGAGCATCCAGGCGCTCAGTCTGGAAACCGGGCTGGCGCGGACGCTGGCGCTGGCCGGCGCCGGCGGTCTGGCCGAGGCTGCCGTCGCGGCGGAGCCACTGCGCTGGACCGGTCGCGACGGCGCGACGCTCCACGGACACGTCTACCGACCCCGGCGCGCGACGAGCCAACCCACGCCCTTGCTGGTGATGCTGCACGGCGGGCCGACCGGCCAGTTCGGCGTCGGCTGGAACGGGCAGATTCAGTACTTCGTCCAGCGCGGCTGGACGGTCTTCACGCCGGAGTACCGCGGCTCGACCGGCTACGGCCGTGATTACGCCCAGGCGCTGCGTGAAAACTGGGGCGTTCACGACGTGAACGACACGGTCGACGGCATCGATCACCTGGTCGCGGCGGGGGGAATCGACCGCGAGCGAGTCGTGGTGATGGGCGGCAGCGCGGGCGGGTACACCGTGCTGATGCTGCTGGCGCTGGCGGGCGACCGCATCCGCGCCGGCGTCGACCTGTTCGGCGTCGCCGACCTCTGGGAGCTGAACGAGGGAACGCACCGTCTGGAGGCGCATTACAACCACCACCTGGTCGGGCCGCTGCCCGAGGCGGCACGGCGCTACGACGAGCGCTCGCCGATCTACCTCTCCGACCGGATCAAGGCGCCGCTGCTGGTCCTGCAGGGCGACTCGGACGCGGTAGTGCTGAAGGGGCAGTCGGACGCGCTGGTCGAGGCGGTGCGCCGCCACGGCGGCATGGTCGAGTACCACGTCTACGAAGGTGAAGGCCACGGCTGGGCGCGCATCGAGACCACGCGGGATGCCTTGGAGACGATCGATCGATTCCTGGCGAACTCTGTGCTGCTGCAGTAGTCGGGTTGTGATGCAGGCTGGAGCGGGG
>DATLRG010000314.1:0-2697 GCA_035534795.1 Chloroflexota bacterium | reverse complement strand
CGACGCCCACTCAACACCGCGAGGCTTTTGCTCGCGCAAGGAAAGCAAGTCCACGGTGAAAACAGGGTGGCTGTGCTGAAGGTGCTGCGCACCCTCCAGCACAGCCACCCTGTTTTCACCGTGGACCAAGTTTAGCGCGTGGTGCGGCGATCGCGCGCGGTCGTCGCACCCATGGTAAAATCGGAAAGGAGCGGTGACTCTGGCTCGGATCAGGCGCCTTGGGTGTCGACCGTCGGCAGCGGGTCCATGACCAGAACTCCGGAGGGCAAGCAGTGTCGCTGGCGGTA
The DNA here is from genome assembly GCA_035534795.1 of Chloroflexota bacterium. Lineage (GTDB taxonomy): Bacteria > Chloroflexota > UBA6077 > FW602-bin22 > CADDYW01 > JAJPKB01. Next base: position 2,410 of record DATLRG010000314.1, on the reverse strand, counting down.
GGCCGTTCACGATGGCACGGCCGAGCGCAGCGCCCAGCGCCGTACCCACATGGGAAGGGACGCGACCGGTCGGTCCTCTGGGTTGGCGCGATCTGCATCGTGGGTCTCCTGGCGGTGACATCGGTCGTCGCCGTCAGCGCAGCGATCTGGCTGGTCGCCTGGTTTGGACAGTTCGCGGGAGCGCTGCCGCCGCCGGACCAGCTCACCGCGCGAACGCCTTTTCAGACGACCCCGATCCTCGCGAGCGATGGCTCGACCGTCCTGTACGAAATCACGGATCCCCAGGGGGGCCGGCGCACCATTATCAAGCTGTCGCAGATGCCGCGCTACTTGATCGAGGCGACCATCGCGACCGAAGACGCCGGCTTCTTCAGCAATCCGGGCTTCGAGGTGCGAGCCATCTTCCGAGCCGCCCTCGAGGATCTCACCCACCAGCAGTTCCTGTCCGGCGCCAGTACGATCACCCAGCAAGTCGCTCGCAACGTGCTGCTGACCCCGCAGGAGCGCCTGGATCGGAGCGCGCGCCGGAAAGTCAAGGAAATCATCCTCGCCTACCAGTTGGACCAGACGTACACCAAGGACGAGATTTTGAGCGTGTACTTGAACGAGATTGGCTACGGCAACCGTAATTACGGTGTCGAGGCCGCCGCCGAAGGCTACTTCGGAAAACCCGCCGCTCAACTGGATCTCGCCCAGTGCGCGCTGATCGCCGGTCTGCCGCAAGCCCCGTCGTACTACGATCCCTATAGCAACCTGGCAGCAGTCAAGGCGCGCCAGGCGTACGTTCTGCAGCGGATGCTCGACCAGGGCTACGTCACCGCGGACCAGGCGCGGGCCGCGACGAGCGAACCCATCCACTTCGTCAGTCAGGAACGCGCGCCCATCGCGCCGCATTTCGTGAACTACGTCTCCGACCTGCTCTCGTCGCGCCTGGGGACCGATCGGCTCTACCATGGCGGGTATCGCGCGGTCACGACGCTCGACGTGCCGTTGCAGACACTCGCGGAGCAGACGATCGACTCCAATCCGACGCTGACGGCCAAGGGTTCCGGGAACAACGCGGCGCTGGTTGCCTTGGATCCCCAGACCGGCCACGTTCTGGCGATGGTCGGCAGCGCCAACTACGACGACCCGACCATCGCGGGTGAGGTCAACATGGCGCTCGCGCCGCGCGAGTCCGTTGGTATTCTCAACCCGTTCACCTACGCGATCGCGCTGCAGCACGGCGACACGCTGAACTCACGCGTCGTCGATCAGCCGCTCGGCGCCGGCCAGCCCGGCGGCACCGTGGTCTCGAGCCCGTCGGCCGACACGCATCGTTTTCTCGGTCCGGTGACGCTGCGCGAAGCGCTCGGGCTGGGCCTGGCCGCTCCGGCGGTGCAACTGCTCAGCACCTACGGCAACCAGAGCTTGATCGATCTGATGACGACGACCGGCCTCGCCGATTTCAACCACCAGATCGAGTATACGCCGAGTCTCGTCGTCGCCGGCGCCCGCGTCACTCCGCTCGAGGTCGCTCAGGCGTACGGCATGCTCGCCAACGCCGGTTCTGCCCGGCAGCCGGCCGTGATCGACAGGGTCGTGGACCCCAACAACCGGATCGTCCTGCAAGATCAGTCCAAAGCCGTCCAGGCGCTGCCGGCCGGTGTCGCCTATCTCGTCACCAGCGCCCTCGCCGATCCGTCGGTCCGCCCGCCCGAGGTGCAGAGTGCGCTTAAGCTGACTGCCCCGGTCGCTTTCCACGACGTCGTGTCGGACGACCGGCGCGATTCCTGGGCCGCCGGCTATTTCCCGAATCTCACCGTCGTCGTCTGGGTTGGCAACACGAGCGGTCACCCACTCGACGACGTTGGAGCGGCCGCGGAGATCTGGGGCAGCTTTGTCCGCGGCGCCACGCAGGTGCGCCCAGCCGCCAGCTACAGCCGGCCGACGGACGTCGTCACCGTCTCCCTGTGCCAGAATCCGGGCTGTACCAGTAAGCGCAGCGAGGATGTTCTGCGCGGCACCGAAAAGGCTGCCGAGGACGCGAATGCGGCCGCCATCGGCGGGCAGCAGACCGGCGTCACCAATAGCCAGACGCCGTTGGTCGACCGCGCGCGGGCGCAAACCGCGCTGCAGGCAGCGACCTCGATCGTCGCCAGTGGCCCGATCACGGTGCCGGACGTGTCCGGCACGTCTCCGGACCAGGCCAGGTTCCGACTGGCGGCCGCTGGCCTCGCCAACGCGGGGCTCGTGAAGTACGTGTCGGGGCCAGATTTGCCGCCGGCGCTGCATAACATCGCGGTCGGGCAGGTCGTGGGGACGTCGCCAGCCGCCGGCGAGCGAGCGGCGGTGGGGACCAGCGTCGTTCTCACCGTTCGTCGCAACTAAAGTAAAGCCACGGTGAGGACTGCATGGCTGTGCTGGATTT
>DATLRG010000313.1:0-4308 GCA_035534795.1 Chloroflexota bacterium | reverse complement strand
TGAGACACAGCCAGGGCTGTGTCTCAGCAATCCAGCCAATCCAATCTCAAAATTGCAGTAGGCACGCGGCTTGCAGCGACCGGTAGTGTGCTTGCCGAACTCATCGCCGAAACGTCGACCCTCTCGACCACCGGGAATCTTTCGCTGGAGATCAGCGGCATCGCCGGGGACAGCCGGTCAGTCACGCCCGGCGACGTGTTCGTGGCGTGCCCCGGTCGTCACACGGATGGCCGGCAGTACATTGACCAGGCGGTCGCCGCCGGTGCCGCCGCGGTCGTCTGCGAACCTCCGGAACCCACGTCGCTCGCCGTTCCGCTGATCGTGGTCCCCGACGCGCGCCGCGCCGTCGCGGAGCTGTCGGCGGCCTGGTACGGTCACCCGTCTCGCCACGTGGGAATCGTCGGCGTGACCGGCACGGACGGCAAGACGACGACGACCCACCTGGTTGACGCCATCCTCAACGCCGCTGGGATCAGGTCTGGACTGATCTCGACCGTCGCCATGAGCTCCGGTGGGCCAGCCGAGCGAAATCGGACCGCTCAGACCACGCCCGAAGCTCCGGTCATCCAGCGCCTCCTGGCACAGATGCGTGCCCGGGGCGTGAAAGTGGCCGCCCTCGAGGTCAGCTCCCACGCGCTTGAGACCGGCCGGGTTCTGGGCTGCACGTTCGACTGCGCCGTGTTCACCAACCTGGACCCGGAGCATCTCGACTTTCACGGAACGCTGGTCAACTACCGCGCGGCCAAGGCCAAGTTGTTCGCTCAACTGGATCGCGGACCAGCTAAGCCCTGGGGTCGCTTAGCGGTCGTGAACCGCGACGACCCGCACTCCGCCGCGATGCGGTCGGCCTGCTCGACACCGTGCGTCGAGTTCGGCATGTCGTCTGAGGCCGCGGTCCACGCCCAGATCCTGCGCAGCGCCCTGACGTCCACCACCTTTCGCTTGCACACGCCCGAGGGCGACGCCACCGTCGAGACGAGGCTGGCCGGCCGTCACAACGTGCTGAACTGGCTCGGCGCGATCGCCGCCGCCCGCCACTTCGGCGCGACGCTCGACGACGTCTGCCGCGCCGCGCAGGAGTTCGGGGGTGTGCCGGGGCGTCTGGAAGCGGTCAGTCGCGGGCAGCGCTTCCAGGTCTTCGTGGACTTCGCGCATACGCCCCAGGCGCTCGCGACCACTGCGGAGCTGCTGAGACGCCACACCACCGGGCGGCTGATCGTTCTCTTCGGGCAGGCCGGCCATCGCGACCTGAGGAATCGTGGACGCATGGCCCGGGCGGTCGCCGAGCGTGCCGACCTCGCCATCGTGACCAGCGACGATCCCTACGACGAAGATCCCCAGCTCATCGTCGACGAGCTCGCCAGAACTCTTCGGCAGTGTGGCTGGCAAGAGCAGCGGCAGTTTTGGCGCATCGTCGACCGGCCGGCGGCGATCGAGTTTGCCATCGCGCTCGCCCGCCCCGGGGACTGCGTGCTGTTGGCGGGTCGCGGGCCCGAGGACGAGACGACAATCGGCGGCGAGAAGGTCCACCTGGACGACGCCGAGGTCGCGCGGGCAGCGCTGTCGCGTCCTGCAGCGGCGATCAGACACCCTCTATCGCTGCTGAACAGCTTCCCGCAACCGCGTCCGCTTCGTCCGGCTGATCGTCCCGCCGGCGACGACCTCGTCGCCAACGTAGCAGACGACCGCCTGCCCGGGAGTGATCGCGCGCTGCGGCTGTGCGAACCGAACGTGTAACGCGCCGGGGGAAGGCTGGCTGACAAACGCGTCGGCGTCGGTCATACGATAGCGGATTCGCGCCTGCACCGGCAGTGGCTCTCGAATCTCCGCGACACCGACGAGATTAGCCTCGTCGGCCGTCAGCTCGGTGTCGAAGAGCGCATCTTCTGGCCCGACGATGATCGTCCGGCTGCTCGCGTCGACGTCGACGACGTAGAGCGGGTCGCGGCTCACCAGTCCCAGACCGCGCCGCTGGCCAATGGTATAGAACGCGACGCCCCGGTGCTCGCCAACCACTCGCCCCTCGACGTCGACGATCGGTCCCGGCTGGGCGATGTCGGGCGCCAGCTTCATCAGGAAGTCGCCGTAGTTGCGCTCACTGACGAAGCAGATCTCCTGGCTTTCGGGCTTGTTGGCAACTGGCAGGTTGAATTTGCGCGCCAGCTCGCGGGTCTCTTGCTTGGTGAGATCGCCCAGGGGAAAGACCGTGCGCCTTAGCTCATCCTGGGTGAGGACGTAGAGGACGTAGGACTGGTCCTTCCGCGGATCGACCGCTTTGCGCAAGACGCGGCGACCCGTCCGTGGATCGGTGCCGACGCGGGCGTAGTGGCCGGTGGCCACCAGGTCTGCCTCGAGCGCCTGCGCCTTCAGGAGAACCGTGCCGAACTTGATGTGGTCGTTGCACCGAACGCAGGGGTTTGGCGTCCGGCCGCGACGGTACTCGTCGAGGAAGTTGGCAATCACCTTCTCGGCAAAGACCTCACGAAAGTTCAGGACGTAATGGGGAATGCCGAGGCGGTCGGCCACGCGGCGCGCATCCTCCGACGCGGCGAGACCGCAGCAAGAATCGTCGCGCTCCCAGGCGTCTTCGCCTTCCACCTTGGGCGAAAGGTTGAGCGTGACGCCGATCACCTCGTAGCCCTGCTCCTGGAGCAAGGCCGCGCTGACCGCGCTATCGACTCCACCACTCATCCCGACGACGATGCGCTGATCCATCGAAACTCCCGGATCCTTCCCGCGAGGACAGTGCGGACCGCGAACGCGACGCGATCCCACCAAGAGTCTAACACAAGTGGCGGCGCCCCTACGGTCGCAGGATTCTCTTCGCCCAGCGCAACTTGTGCTCGTGGTGAGTCGGATACGCCTCGTGCCCACCGAAGGGGTAGGCCCGTAGCTCCTTCTCGGACTGGATCCGGTTGTACGCCGCGAAGATCGTCGAGGGCGGGCAGATCAGGTCCTGCAAGCCAACGGTCATCAGCACCGGGCAGGTGATCCGCTCGGCCAGATTCACGTTGTCGAAGTAGCTCAACGTGTCGAACGCGCTCTCCACCCGGTCTGGATACCGATTGCAGTACAACGCGATTTCTTGATACGGGTTCTGATTGGTCACCTCGAGCGCCCGACGGAAATGGCACAGGTACGGGACCTCGGGCAAGGCGAGCTTTGGGCGCCGATCCAGCGCCGCTACCGCCAGGCTCAGTCCGCCGCCCTGGCTGGCACCCGCAATGCCGATCCGATTGGCGTCGACCTCGGGGCGGCTCGCCGCGAAGTCCAGCGCGCGAAGACAGTCGACGTAGACGCCGCGGTAGTAATAGGTTTGCGGCGAGGTGATGCCCTTGGTCATCCAGCCGGTCACGTGTCCACTCGGGTACACCTCCGAGTCCGAGCTATCACCCGACTGCCCCCGAACGTCCACGGCCACGACGGTGTACCCTTGCAGCGCCCAGCCGAGATAGTCGTAGACCTGGCCTTTGCTGCCGCTGTAGCCGTGGTAAAAGACCATGGTCGGCTGCGACCTGGCCCCGCTCTGGGCGATGAACCAGGCGCAGATCCGCGCACCCCTCCAGCCATCGTAGAGGACGCGCTGCACGTCGAGACCAGCGACCGGATAGTCGATCCGCTCCAGAGTCGCGTTCAACGGGACCTGGGACGCCTCCGCGAGCGTCTCGCCCCAGAACCGATCGAGGTCGGTCGGCACGTCCAACGTCGGTCGATAAGCCCGTAGCTGTTCGAGTGGTAGGTCGATCAGTGGCATGTGCCCTCCTCTGGCGATCCAATCATACAGGAGATTCCCTCCGCTGACGAGGCTCTCGTCGCCGTGTCGTTACGCTTCGTGATACACTGTGAGCTCGGGCGCTGCCAACAGCCCGTCAGCGTCGATGTCGCGTCAACCGAACCGGGAGGATGCCATGAGCCGGGCAACGCGATGGACTTCCAGGGACCTGGAGCAGCTTCCTGCCGACGGCCATCGCTATGAAATCATTGACGGAGAACTCCACGTGTCGACGCAACCCCACTTCTATCACCAGCTAACTTGCGTCGCCACGATCCGGGTTCTCGATCGATGGAACGCCGACACCGCCGCGGGCCGGGTGGCCATCGCTCCCGGAGTTGTTTTCGCCGAGGATGACGACGTGGCCCCGGACCTCGTCTGGATCAGCAAGGCGCGGCTCGCGGCGACGCTGCGGTCGGACGGCCATCTTCACGCCGCGCCGGAGCTGGTGGTCGAGGTCCTGTCGCCGGGGCCGGTGAACGAGCGCCGTGACCTCGTCGCTAAGCTTGCACTCTACGCCCGGCGCGGCGTCGACG
>DATLRG010000312.1:0-4693 GCA_035534795.1 Chloroflexota bacterium | reverse complement strand
ACTGGCGGCACTGGTCGAGAGTGAACCTGAGGAGCACCGTGAACCGATGACCGTTTTGATCACTGGGGCGAACGGCTTCCTGGGCCGGCACCTGGTCGCGGCCTTGCAGGAACGCGGCGAGCGGGTGCGGGCGCTGGTCCTTCCCACGGAGGATGCGACCTGGCTGCGGGCGCGGGACGTGGCCGTGTCCGTGGGAGACATTCGTTGCGCGGAGAGCCTGCGCGAGCCGCTGCGGGGTGTGGCGGGCGTGTTCCACCTGGCCGGCATGATGGGGGTCTGGCGTCCACTGGCGGACTATCGGGCGGTGAACGTGGCCGGGACCGAGAACGTCTGCCGGGCTGCCCTCGCCGCCGGCGTCTCAAGACTCGTCCACGTCAGCTCCTGGCGGGTCTACGGCACCGGGCTGATGCAGCCCGCCCATGAGAGCTGCCCGCCCAGACCTCTGTACGAGCCGTACTCGTTGACCAAGGTCGAAGGCGAGCAGGTCGTGCGGCGGATGATCCTGCAGGACGGACTGCCAGCGGTCATCACGCGGCCGGATACCTTCTTTGGCCCCGGCGATTGGCTGCACTTTGGACGGCTGGCCGACCGGTTGCGCACTGGGAAGGGCGTGATCATCGGCTCGGGACTCAACGCCATCCCGCTGGCCTACGTGACCGACGTCGTCCAGGGGCTACTCCTGGCCCTCGACCACGAGCGCGCGGTGGGTCAGACGTACAACATTACCAACGACCAGACCATCACCCAGGAAGGGTTCATGCGCGCTATTGCCGAGGAAGTAGGAGCGAAGCCGCCTCGGGTCCACCTGCCCTACCGCGCGCTCTTCGCCGCGGCCCTGGCGGCAGAAGGCATCGCGGGGCTCGGCGGCTATCGGTACCGGCCTTTCCTGACGCGTTTGAGCGTGACCCTTTTTGGCGACAACAACCAGCACGCGATCGACCGAGCCCGTCAGGAGCTCGGCTTCGTCCCGCGGGTGAGCCTACGTGAAGGCGTACGCCTGAGTGCCGATTGGTATCGCGAGCAGCGGCCGTCCGCCTCTGCCTCGCCCTCGCGGGTCGCCGACATCCCGACCAAGCATGCCGATACGGCGTGAGCCGGGAAGGAGACGGAGGCATGCACGTCCTGGTCACCGGGGCGACCGGGTTCCTTGGCGCGGCCCTGGTGCGGCGCCTCCTGGCAGAACGGACCGACGTCCGCGTTCTAGCTCGGTCGTCGGCCAGCGCGCGAGACCTGGTCGACCGGGGTGCCACGCTGGCGGTGGGCGACGTCGCCGACGGCGCAGTGATGCGCGATGCCCTCAGGGGCGTGGACGTCGTCTATCATCTGGCTGGCAGGCTGCTCGTGCCCGGCATTCCCGAGGCAGTCTATCGTCGGACCCACGTCGAGGGAACGCGCACCCTCGTCGCCTGCTGCATCGAACAGTCGGGGATCCAGCGTATCGTCCACTGCAGCACGACCGGTGTCCTCGGCGTTACCGGGGACCGACCGGCCGACGAATCCGCCGCCGCGGCACCGACGAACGTCTACGAGCAGACGAAGTGGGAAGCCGAGCTGCTGGTGCGCCAGGCGGTGCAGCGCGGCTTCCCGGCGGTGATCGCGCGGCCGGGGCTGGTCTATGGGCCAGGAGATCTGCACCTTGTCGGACTCTTTCAATCCATTCAGCGCCGGCTTTTTCGACCGATCGGGTCACGCCCGGTCTTCCTTCATCCGATTTACATCGACGACATGGTCGAGGCCCTGGTGCGCTGCGGCCAGAACCCGGCGGCCGTCGGGGAGTGCTTTCACGTCGCCGGTCAGGAACCGGCGACGATCGCGTCGCTGGCGGCAACGATCGCGGACGCGCTCGGCGTTTCGCGGCCAGGGGCAACGATTCCGCTTCCCATTGCCCGGGCAGTGGCGCTGGCGGCGGACCTCTTGCCGTCCGGGCTGAGGCACCTCGCACCGCTCACGCGCAGTCGGGTCGACTTTCTGACACACAGCCGGGTCTATGACGTCACCAGAGCCCAACGACTGCTCGGTTTCGAGGCGACGACAGGTCTATCCACGGGAATCGCACGGAGCGTGGCCTGGTATCGCCGAAACGGCTACCTTAAAGTTCCGATCAAAACCGGAGTTTCAGCGCGCTCCGCGCGCTGAAACTCCGGTTTTGATAGCGTTTCTTACGAAGGGATACGGTGAACATGCTGAAGAGCTTCCCGTTCCAAGAGCGCAACTATAACTTTCACGGGCTGCTGCGGTTTCGCTTGCGGTCGTCCAGCCCCGAGGCGCTGCACCACTTCGACGTCGAGTACGGCCACTATCGCCAGGAGGGAGGCGATCCTGCCGATCTCGAGGTGATTGTCGACCCCATCGGGATCGCCCCCTGGAGCCAGAGTCGCTCGACCCATCTGAGCAAGCTCGCCACGGAGGACGAGGTCATCGCCGGTACCGGCAGACATAAGGTGGCGCGCTGGCGCTTCGCCATCCAGGGTTTGGCAGATCAGCAGACGCGCTTTTACTGCGCGGCAGGACCTCTGTCCATGGACTTTTTACACAATCGTTACGTCGAGCAGTTGCTTCGCTTCAAGCTGGCCCCCCGTGGCTACACCCTGGTGCATGGGTGCTGTATTTCTAAGGAGGGAACGTCGGTGCTGCTGCCCGGACTGTCGCACGTCGGTAAGACGAGCACGGCCCTGGGGATGGTCTGTCGCGGCTGGCAGTACCTGGCAGACGACTACACCTTCGTTGGTGCGGACGGGCAGACGCACAGCTACCTGAGTCGTCTGAACATTTCCAACCACGTACCAGACCGGTACCCGGAGACGCTGACAGTCAAACCGCGACATCGGCTCTCGCTCGCCTGCAAGCACGCCATGTATACGCTGTCGTTCCGTTACGTCGACTTCCCCGAACCGCTGTCGATCCACGATCTCGCGCCGACCGCGGTCATCGCCGAGAGCGCTCGTCTGGGGCGGGTGATTCTACTCTCGTCGTCCGATGGGCTCCAGCTCGAAGGGCCGTTTCCCGTGTCCCGGGACAAGGCAGTCGATCGCATGCTGGCGATCAACCAGTGGGAGGGCCGACATTTTCACGAGCTCCTGTCGACTCACGCCGCCGGGACCACGCGTCGTTCCCTCGACACGTGGCTGGTTCGCGAACGCCAGGTCCTCCAAGCAGCCTTGCGTGGCGTCGCCTGCTATGAACTTTTCGTTCCCCGGCAGACCACGGACTTCCAAGCGCTGCTCGACCAGACCTGCCACGTCGTCGAGCAAGTGTCAGATGACCGGCCAGCGCAGCCGGAATCGAGCGGCCTCGCCGAGACTGGGGGCTGACCTCCGATGCTCACACGGGCAGTAGGCAATTGATGACGCTTCAACCATCGCTCCACGTCCGAGCCTCCCAGCAGCTCCGGGGACTCCTCCGGAGTGATTCGGCCTTCCTGTTCGGCGGGCTCATGCTGGGCAACGTGATCGCGTACGTCTACCAGATGCTCATGGCCCGGGAGTTGTCGCCGGTCGAGTACGGCACGCTGATCACCCTCTCCTCGGTCTCGTACGTGCTCGCGGTGGTCACGCGGACCGCTCAGGTCTGGGTCATCCGGGCGGTCGCGACGACGGAAGCGGCCAGCGCCGGACGCCCACGGGCCGCGTTCATCGCCGCGATGCGCGTGCTCGTGCCCGTGGCGGGAGCGATCCTGCTGATCCACTGGCTGAGCAGCGGCGGCGTGGCGAGCTTTCTCCATCTCCGGAGCGCAGTGCCGGTGATCGTGCTCGGCCTCTACACCTCGTCGTCAGTCTTGCTACCGGTGCCTCGTGGTGTGCTCCTGGGGCTGGGACGCCTGCAGTTCACCGGCATCACCTACATCGTGGAGCCGGTCGTTCGCCTGGGGACGGCGATGCTCCTGGTGCTCTGGGGACTGGGAGTCGACGGAGCGCTGGCGGGGTACGCCCTCGGCAACGTCGCCGCTTTCGCCGTGGCGCTCGTCCCGCTGTGGATCGTGCTTCGTCCCCACGACGACGGCGTCCCCTCGACCGGCGACAGGGGCAAGGTGGACCGATACGCCTGGCTCGCGTTCATCATCAATGCGTCCCTGATGGTCTTGGCGAGTATCGACCAGATTGTCGTCAAACACTTCTTCTCCGGGGAAGTCGCCGGAAACTATGCCGTCGCGTTCCTGCTCGGGAGGATCATCGCGTTCAGCACGATCTCGCTGAGCTGGGTGATTTTCACCCGCTCGGCGATCATGTCGTCGGATGACCCCGCGCGCGGGAGGCTACTGGCCAAGGGGCTGCTGGTGACCGCCGCGATCGCCGTGTCGGTCACGGCCGCCTATCTCCTCGGACCAACGCTGGCGGTCCGGATCATGGGGGGAGGCCAGTACGCGACCGCCGCCACGTACGTTGGTCTCGTCGGCATCGAGATGACCTTCTACTCGCTCGTGTACATCCAGGCCTACTACCAGATTTCAGTGCAGCAGATGCAGGTGATCTGGCCACTTGGCTGCGCGACCGTCCTGGAGATCGCGCTGTTGATGCGCTACCACCACTCGGTCCAGCAGGTCCTGCTGACGCTCATCCTCGTCATGGCCGGGCTCCTCGTCTGCGTCTCCGCCCTGTCCTGGCGAAGTCTTCGTTCCGGCGGCCCGGCAGCAGCCGGCGAAATCGTCGATCCCGACGCGCCGACGGTGGTCGCTGGCTCACGAGGATAGAGGGGT
>DATLRG010000311.1:0-6240 GCA_035534795.1 Chloroflexota bacterium | reverse complement strand
CTTCCGCTTCGACCCCAGCGCGCAGCTTTCGGCGGCAGACAACCTGAATCGACCCTATCACGTCGGCTGGGCCCAGTACGACGGCGTGGTCCACGTGGCGCCGCACGCCACGGTGCGCCTGGCGCGCGTCTTCTTCGAGGGCCCCATCGGCGACGCCCGAGCGCAATGGCTCACCGTCGAGCTACAGCAGGTGCCGGGGGCTCAGCGCCTGAAAAACGTTGTCCCGCTGAACTGACGAATAGCGTACGGGCGGAGGCGTGGGCGTACCGGGAGCGGTCGTGGCGGAGCGCCGCCCTGGTCCGAGCCGTCAACATCGCCCTCCACGTCCTCACGGGGCCGGGCCCGTTCGCCCAGGCCCGGTGCTGCTGCCGGCGTGCCGCGTAGAGGTGCTAACCAGGCCTGTGTTTTAAGCCCGCGCGGACTTAAAACACAGGCCCGGTTAGCAGCTCTACGCCAGGGCGCGGTGGATAGTCCCCTTGTATAAACTCCAGGATGCCCTCGCAAGTCCCTGAGATGCGCACCCACTGGCGCTCGCTTGCTCACCCGAAACTTCAGGATGATTCACGCGGATTTACTCAGCTCCGGTCGGCGATCGCCTGTCGAAAGTCTACAAGATGCCTCCGGGGTCAATCAACGCGCTCGTAAGGTCGGCGTGGAGCAGCAGGACCACTTGTGCTGTCTCGCCCAGCCGTTTAGACTGAGCCTAATTCCGCGCAGGAATGTTCGGAAGATATCAGTTGCCTAAACGACGTATTCTGTCGCATTTGTCTCCTAGACTGACGGGCGTTCTCCCATCGGAGGGGCTAGGTGCCAACTGGCGATGCCGTGAACCGGGCCGCGCGCCTGCGGCAGATTCTTTACCTACTGACGGTCCATCCTGACGGGTTGACCGCGCACACGCTGGCAGGGTACACCGGCGTCCACGTGCGGAGTATCCAGCGCGATCTGCTGGCGCTCCAGACCGACGAGCCTCGCGCCCCCCTCGTCTACGCCAAGCGTCGCTGGTCGCTGCTCCCGGGCCGACTGCTGGACGTCACCCGCCTCGAGCTGACCCTGGCGGAGGCGGTGGCTCTCTACCTGGCCGCGCGTCTTCTCGACCGTGCGAGCGACGAGGCCAATCGGCACGTCGCGTCGCTCCTGGACAAGCTCGCTGCGAACCTCCAGGCGCCTTTAGCCGAGCACGTGGCCGAGGACGCGCGCGAGATCCTGGACCGTTCGAATCCGCCTGCTCCCGGCGGGATGACGTTCGGCGACATCTTCGCCGTCCTCGCTCGGGCGTGGGCGGGACGGCGGCGCGTCGAGGTCGAATACAGCACGCCGAGGAAGCCCGAGCCGCGCCTCCTCCAACTGGACCTCTATCTCCTGGAGCCGCTCGCGCCGGGTCTCGCGATCTACTGTTACGGCTTGATCCACGAGTACGGCGAGGAGCGGTGGCTCAAGATCGAGCGGATGCGGGGAGCGCGACTCCTGTCCCAAACGTTCGATCCGCCAACAATCGACCGACGCACGGTTCTCCGCAGTGGCTGGGGCATTATGGGCGGCACGGAGGTCATCACCGTTCATCTGCGCTTCGGCCCGCGGGTGGTGGCCCGAGTCAAGGAAAGCCGCTGGCACGAGACGGCGAGAATTGTCGACCGCACCGATGGAGCTTGCGATCTCTTACTCGAGATCGCACAGACGATCGAGATCGTTCCATGGATTCGCGGCTGGGGACCGGATTGCGAGGTCATCGCGCCCGTGGCGTTACGCGCGCAGATCGCGGCCGACGCGCGTCAGACCGCGGCGCTCTACCCGGAGTATCTGCCCATGGCCGAAGAGGAGGGATCATGACTCAGACCTTCGCGGAATTCTTTCTGCTCGCGACCGAAAAGACGCCGTTCCCATTCCAGCAACGACTCGCCGAAGACCCGGATTGGCCCCCGCTGCTCCAGGCGCCGACCGGTTCCGGCAAGACCCGCGCGGTACTCCTCGCCTGGCTCTGGCGCCGCCGGTGCCACCCCGATGCGGCGGTTCGGTCCAACACGCCGCGCCGTCTCGCCTACTGCCTGCCCATGCGCACGCTCGTCGAGCAGACCCAGCGCGAGGCGACGCGGATCCTTGAGCGACTTCAGCTGACGGACGTTCACGCCCACGTGCTCATGGGCGGCGAGGGCGAGCCGGACTGGTGGCTCTACCCGGAGCGCGAAGCGATCTTGATCGGCACGCAGGACATGCTCCTCTCCCGCGCGCTGAATCGTGGCTACGCCCAGAGTCGCTTCACCTGGCCCATGGCGTTCGGGCTGCTGAATAGCGATACCCTCTGGGTGATGGACGAGGTGCAGCTCATGGCGAACGGCCTCGCCACCTCGGCTCAGCTCGACGGCTTTCGCGCGGGGCTCGGCAGCTACGGTCCAACACGATCGCTCTGGATGTCCGCGACGATCGATCCCAGGTGGCTCCGGGTCCCTGACTCCACGGTCCAGGAAGGTGCCAAAGTCCTCCAGATCGAGACGGAGGACCGCGACAATCTCGAGCTCCATAAGTTCTTGGCAGCGCCAAAGACCCTTCATCGCCTTCCGATCGACCGAGACTTGCGCGGCACTGCCCGGGAGCTACGACTCGCCGAGGCGATCAGCCAGATACACGTCTCGGGAAGCGTCACCCTGGTGGTCGTCAACACCGTCGCGCGCGCCCAGGGTGTCTACCAGAAGCTGGAGAAGTCTGGCGCCGAGCGGGTCTTGCTCCATTCACGATTTCGGCCGGTCGACCGCCGGCAAAAGATCGATCGCTTCCTGAACCCGGGATCCTCCGGCCTGATCGCCTGCGCGACGCAGGTCGTGGAGGCGGGGATCGATACGTCGGCGCACGCGCTGGTGACCGAGCTCGCACCCTGGTCGAGCCTGGTGCAGCGTTTCGGGCGCTGTAATCGCCGGGGCAAGCACGACGCGGCCGAGGTGTACTGGGTCGATCTCGACGAAAAGCGCGACGGGGCGCCGTACGCCTCGGAGCAACTGATCAAAGCTCGCGAGCAGCTCGAGCAGCTCGATGGGCGGTCCATCTCTCCTGACAGCCTACCCGGGCCAGAGGATGGCCCAGAACAAGACTACGTCCTCCGCCAGCGCGACCTGGTCGACCTGTTCGACACGACGCCGGACCTGATGGGCGCGGACGTGGACGTCAGCCGCTTCGTCCGCGGTGCGGATGAGACCGATCTCCTCCTCTTCTGGCGCGACTGGGGAGCGAGCGAGCCAGCCGCGACGGAGCCGGCGCCCCACCGCGACGAGTTGTGCCCGGTACTGCTGGGCCAGGCCCGCGACTTCCTCAAGGACTCGTCGCGGCGGCGCGGCGCCTACCGCTGGGATCACCTCGCCAGGAGCTGGCAACGAGTGAGTTCAGACGATCTTCGGCCCGGGGAGGTGCTGATGTTGGCGTCGAACGCTGGCGGCTACGATCCGGCGCTCGGCTGGGCTCCCGGATCGACCGCCCGCGTCGAGCCGGTGACCGTGCCGGATCCAACGCCTCCCGAATCGACCACGGATGATCCGACGAGCAGCCTGGGGGGCGAGCTCACCATCGATCGGCACACCGATGATGTCGCCGCCGAGCTCGAGCGGATCCTGGATCAGCTCGGCGACAACGGGCTAGCCGATCGCGAGCGCACGGCACTGCGCCAGGCTGCCCGATGGCACGATTGCGGCAAGGGACATCGCATCTTCCAAACGACGCTCCGTGGACGTGAACCCACGCCTGCCGACCCACTACTCGCGAAGGCTCCCCGGAACGGCCAGCGACACGGGCGCCCGTACTTCCGCCACGAGCTCGCCTCGGCGCTCGCCTTCTTACAGCTTGGCTCGCGCGAGCCCGACAGCCCGATCGCGGACCTCGTCGCCTACCTGATCGCCGCCCACCACGGCAAGGTCCGCCTCGCGATTCGGACCGCGCCAGACGAGGAGCCGGTCACGCAGAACGGCCGTCGCCAGGCGCTGGGAATCCAGGATGGCGACGAGCTGCCAGCGGTCTTTCTCGGCGACGGAGTGACCATGCCCGCCGTCACGCTCAGTCTCGCCGCGGCGCAGCTCGGCCGGGGAAGCGACGGCGCCCCCTCCTGGATCGAGCGAGCCACCGGGCTCCGCGACACGCTGGGACCGTTTCGCCTCGCGTATCTGGAAGCGCTGCTCCGCTGCGCCGACGTGCGCGCCAGCCAACAAGAAGCTCGGCATCCGAGGCCAACGACGTCGGCGACTAATCTATTGGAGGCACCGGGATGCTGACGCCCTCCCCGCCCGTGCCCACGAGCTCGGCCACGGAACTCGTCCTCGCCGGCTGCCATCCGGAGCCACTGCTCTCGTACCTGAAGGCACTCGGCGTGCTTCGTCTCGTCGGGCAGCAGGCCGATCCCCGCGCGCGCGGCTGCTGGCGCGATGAGAGCTTCGTGCTCCAGAGTAAGCTCGACCAAAACGATCTGATCGCCTTCTTTCTCGAAGCCTATCAGCCCACGCCGATTCTGTCCCCCTGGAACAGCGCCGGCGGATTCTTCGGCAATGGCGAAGACCGACGCGCTGTCGAGCGGATCGCCAGCACCGATGATCCGCGCCTGGGCCCGTATCGCGAGACCATCGCGCGCACGCGGGTGGCGATTTCCGAGCTGCTGCCAGCCGGCGCGAAGCTCTCCGCCGATCAGAAGGGGGCGCTCGTCGCGCGCTGCCGAGCACGGTGGCAAGATCGCGCCATGGAATGGCTCGACGCCGCGATTGTCCTCCGGTCGATCAAGGAGCTCCAATTTCCACCATTGCTTGGCTCGGGCGGGAACGATGGGCGTCTCGAATTCTCGGTAAACTTGATGGGGCGGCATCTGCCAACGATCTTGCCCCGTGCCTTCAAGGACGACCGGTCGGCCCCGACCGATGAGAGTCAAGACATGCTGACCGCCGCGCTGTTCGGCGACGGCTCGGCCACTCTCGTTCGCCAACCAATCGGTCAATTCGATCCCGGTGGGGCCGGCGGTGCTAATCTGAGTCAGGCCTTCGAGTCCGGTCCGCTGGTGAATCCCTGGGACTTTGCTCTGGCGCTGGAAGGTGCTCTCCTCTTCGCCGGCGCCGTCGTGCGCCGACTAGATCCGCGCGCCCGAGGCGCTAGCGCTTTCCCGTTCACGGTAGAGCCGAGCGCGGCTGGCTACGGGACGGCGGTCGAGGGGGAATACCAAGGTAAGGCGCGGCGCGAGATCTGGCTTCCGATCTGGGATCGGCCGGCGACCTTGCCAGAGCTGCGCGTGCTCTTCGCGGAAGGACGCCTCCAGCTCGGCCGACGCCAGGCACGAAGCGGGGTCGAGGCCACCCGTGCGATCGCAACGCTCGGAATCGAACGCGGGGTCGCGTCGTTTCGGCGATACGCCTTCCTAGAGCGCCGCGGACGCGCGTTCATCGCGGTACCCCTGGGCCGGCTGGACGTCCGTTTCCAACCGCCGTTGCGCCTGCTAAGCGAGCTCGACTCGTGGCTCGACCAGGTAGAGCGAGCCGCGCGCGGAGATGAAGCCACCGGCGCGCTCATCCATGCGCGCAACGCGTTCCATCGAGCAACCCTCGCGGCCTGCCAGGATGCCGGACCGCATCACATGCAGAATGTCTTGGTCGCCTGTGGCCGGATCTCGCGGACGATCGAAGCAAACCCAAAGCTCCGAGTCAAGGTTGGTCCGCTGCCGACGCTCGGCCCTGAATGGCTCGAGGCCGCGGATGATGGTACGGCGACGTTCGCTCTCGCGGCCGCGATTGCCTCGATTCGTGGCACGACAGGTCGCAGCAACGGTGGCCAGGAAGAACGCTCGACCGGTCGGATTCGCCGCGACCTGGAGCCGGTTGACCTGCAGGAGCGGGGGCGCGCGGCCTGGCGTAAAGGCGACGGCCCAGCCATCACGCACGGCGCCCGCCCGCTCGATCTGCTCGCGGAACTGCTCGCCCGACGCCTCCTGGCGGTCGACCAGGCCGGCCTCGCCCACGTGCCCCTCGCCGCCAACCGGCCAGCGCGGCTCGATCAGGTCGCGGCGTTTCTCGAGGGGAGAACCGACGACGCGCGGCTGGCCGAGCTCCTCCTTCCGCTAAGCTGCCTGAACTGGGGCGCGGCAAGGCGTACCGACCCATGGGCGCCCGCGCCGGCCACCTTTCCGCGCGCCTACGCCCTGCTCAAACTCCTCTTCTTGCCAGCGGCGATTGCGCAAAGCGGGAATGACGAAGCGGTCGCCATCCGCCTCGAGCGGTCCGTTCTGCC
>DATLRG010000310.1:0-2004 GCA_035534795.1 Chloroflexota bacterium | reverse complement strand
CAACTGGGTGAACCTGAGCCTGGTGGAGACCCGGACGTTTCCCGACGGCGTGCTCCTGACCAGGTACGAGACCAGGCGCTGAATACCCGACCTCGGATCGGCGCGGGCTCGGGCCACCCAAGGATCCCGTGGCCGTTAGGGGATCGGCTTGCGACACACGCCGACCCTGCCAATTTCTTGACTCAAGACACGTTGACCTCCACTGGGACCAGCTGCGTCGCATCGTCGGTGTGCCTGGCGCCGTTGCCTCAGAGGTGGCCGAGCCTGGTGCGGCGGCGGGCGGAGACCAACAGGCCGGGCGCATCCGTGCATCTCGCCCACGTGGTTACGAGTCCAAGAATCGGGCGCGTCGCTCCGAACCCCTTCTCGGTGTCCGATCGCGACCGGCGCACCAGATCGTCGCCGCCGTCGCTCGGCCCGACCTTGAAGGTGACACGAGCGATGCTAGCCGGCTGCTCGGGTCTCAGTCCTTGGAGGTCAGCTCGCGAAGGAAGCCAGGGAAGCGGCCGACGCCGAAGTCGAAGTAACGCGCCCAGTCGGGGACGATGCTGATCCGCGCCATCCGGTCGTAGGTTTCGCGGCAGGCTGCTTCGAAGGCGGCGAGCTCCTCGCCCTCCATCGACTTCGCCGCTGCCTCGAGGTACTCCGGCACCGGGCCGTCGACGACCTCGATCTCGGCCTCGCCGCGTAGCAGGAGCGAGCGCGCCGGGCTCGGGGTATCAATCGTCAGCGCCACCCGCGGCCGGGCGCGGAGCGCCGCGAACTTCGGCGCGGTCGGGTGCGTGGCGACCACGACCGCCTGGCCAGTCCAGAGGAAGCCGATCGGGATCACGCGCGGCGTGCCGTCGAGTCCGTCGTAGGCGAGGCGGGCGATCGTTGCCGTACGCAGGATCTCCTCTCCGGCGTCGAGCTCGGCTTTCAGTTGGGCGGCATTTGCCTGGGTCACTTCGGTCCTCCTGCCCGTCGTCAGGGCCTGGGTTCTGCTCAAGATTCGCGGCGAAGGGCCGGTTCGCGGTGCGACGCAATATTTCTACGGGGAGCGGGGCTCGAGGCTAACACCGCGCCCCCTGACTTCTCTGTATTGGATTATGTCTTGCCGTCGAACGACGACAAGACAATCTGGCGCGTCCGGCGATATGCGGAGGGGCCGTCCTTGGGTCGCGGAGCCAGCTCATCACGTTCTCCCGGCGGGTGCCGACGCCGTGGGCTGGATCCAGGGCCGTTCCCGGCGCGTAGTCAGGTGGTCGAGTACTACAGCAAGACGGGCTGGCTCGATTTCCTGATGGAGATCGGCGTGCTGCCGCTCAAGTGATCGCGTCGGTCAATTCTACTGGCTGCGCGACCGTGCTGCTGGCGAGAACCTGGCGGAGCCATGGCGTCCAGGTCACTCAGAAGCTTGACCACCGGCCATCAGTCACGGGTTCGCAGGGCCAGGTCATCGCCGCTTGCCCCGTATTTCCTTAAGGTGTACGGACTCAGCCGGCCCGAGGTACACGGCCACGCCTTGACGTGCCTCCGACTGGATATACAGCGCGCTTGAACTCGGACGGCGTCACCGCCCAGGCCTCCTGCGGCGCCGTGATCGCCGTCTTCAATGGTCAGCCCTCCGGCGGACCAGTTTGCTCAGCCTTTGGAATCACCCCCAGCTGCCGCAGAAACCCGAGCTCATCTTTGCAGGACCAGTGCTCGACTATTTTGCCGTCGACTACCCGGTGTATCGCGACCGCCTTCATCTCAAGGTCGTTGCCTGTGGCTCGGATACCGAACATGTCACCAGTGTGCTTTCCGTAAGCCGTCATGCGGGTGACCACCTTGTCATCCTCAGCGATCATGTCTTCGATCTTGTGGTAGCCGGGAGTCGCATCCCAGAAGATCTTGAATGCCTGCTTTAGACCCTCTCGGCCCTCAGCCAAACCTGGAAAGGGCGTTGGCGCGTGATTCACATAGTCCTCGACGACGAGCTCATCGAGTGCCGCCAGGTTGCCGTTGTCGATCTCCGCGTAG
>DATLRG010000309.1:0-4782 GCA_035534795.1 Chloroflexota bacterium | reverse complement strand
GACTGACGCTCAGGGCGGACGGACGGGAGCCACGGACCCAGAGCGCCGCGGCAAGACACACGGCGACGGTCCCGGCGGCGCTGAGACCGGGCGCGCCGAGATGCGCGACGAGGCCGGGCAGGCTTTCGTTCACCGGGAGCTAGATGCGATCGGGGGCGATCCGCCGGACCGCCGCCAGCCATCGAGGATAGACGGTGGGACCGAAGAGCGCGAGGCTCAGCGCGTTCACCGACAGCCAGGAGGCGAGCGCGGCGTACGCCGTGCGCTTCTTCCCGGCCGTGAACAGCAGGGCCGGCCAGAGTCCGAGGTTCGGCTTGATCGCGACCGCCAGACCGATGCAGATGCCCGCCGACACGGCGCGGTCGACGCGCAGGAGGAGCCAGCCGGCGGCGACGAAGCCGAAGACCAACCCGTACACCTCGCGGTGCAGGATGGTCATCGAGACGGCGCCGGTCGCGAGAGCCCAGAGGATGGTGAGGGGCGTCGCGGTGTCGCGATGCGCCCAGGCGAGGGCGACGATCGAGGCGACGATCATGGCCAGCGATAGCCAGGCGGCGACGTCGATCGCGGTCGTGAGGTCAAGGCGAGAGAGCGGCGCGAGGTAGAGCAGGGAGGGCGGCGGATCGAGCGTCGCGTCGACAGTCTTCTGTCCGAACATCACGAACGGCGCGCTGACCGCGTACGGGTTACGTCCGGCGAGCGCGGCGCGTCCGGTGGCCAGGAACACCGGCATGTCGCCGGCGAAGGGCGTGGACGTCAACGGGAGAGCGACCATCGCGCCGAAGGCGATCAGGACGGCCAGAAGCATGGCGGCGGGAATCCGCGTCAGTGTCCCTTTCCTCATGACGGCCATTCTATAACTCCTGCCCGGCCGGGTGATAGCAGAGCGATCTAGCGACGCAGCGTCGCGACGATCAGGCCGTTTGCGCCGAGGTAAGGACGGCCGTAGCGCACGCCGCGCAAGTCCTGGACGGCGCACTCCTCCCAGCGGTCCCGCGCGACGCGGCGCATCGCGCGTACGTTGGTGAAGGGGGTCAGGCCCTCGAAGAACAGGCCGTCGAGGTGCGGATTGTGGCCGACGGGCGCGGTCACGAGCATCTCGCCGCCGGGCGCCAGGCAGGACTCCAGGACAGACAGCGCGCGGCCGACCTTGACCGGGTCGCGCGGGGCCTCGTCCCAGCCGACGTGCTCCAGCGTGGAGACCGAGAGGATGGCGTCGTACTGGCCCTTGAGCTCGACGACGTCGACCGGACCCACGTACTTCCCGGTCTCGTACTTGTCGACGACTGGATGATGGATCGTGCCGTAGTGGCTCAGGACGTTGCCGATCTCGATGACGCGGAGCGTCTCGCGGCGGGCCAGGAAGGCGCGGGCCAGCGGAATCTCGATGGCGCGCTCGTTGGCCCAGGTGACGTTGTAATTCGACCAGAAGTACGTGTGGGTCTCGCCGGCCAGGGTGAACGTGCCCGGCTCCCGGAAGCGGCGCCAGACCCGGAACGTGGCGTACGCCGCGGCCATCGTCGCGACGGCGACCGGGCCGCGCTCGAAGAGGACCCGCTTCGCGGCGAGGAACGGCTGAAGGGGACCGATCGGTTCCTGATAGGTGCTCATGAGTGCCACCATCCTTTTCGGCCATTCTATCGCTCCTGCCCGGCCGAATGATATAGGACATCCGGCATAGGCCGGCATAGACCGATCCGCCGAGAGTCCCGGCGATCGCCAGAAAGGAACCCCGATGACCCGTGTGAAGACTCCGCTGCGCGAGGACCGCGCCGTCGGGGAGGCCGCCCCCGGGTGGGCGATCGACTTGGCGCGCGAGATCGGCGCGCTCCGGGGGGCCGTCGAGCAGGTGCATGACCAGGCATGCAGCGCGAACGAGCGGATCGAAGCACTCGATAAGAGAGTGACCGACGGCTTCGCGCGGCTGCAGAGCGACGTCAACGGGCGGGTGAGCGTGGCGGTCTTTGGGAAGACCTGGAACGTCGCGAAGGCGCTGTTCGTCCTGAGCGGGGCCTCGTACACGGCCGTCCTGCTTTTCGAGAAGCTGCGCGCGCTGCACCTGGTGTAAGGGAGACGATGACCGATATCGTTCCGGCCCATGAAGGCGTCATCTCGCATCGGTACCACGTCCATTATCCGGCCCACGCGCCGCGCGAGTCTGATCCTCACTATCGCGCCTTCGAGGCCTTTCGGAAGACGCTTCAGGGCACCGACCGGTGGGTGTGCCACGTGGGCCGGCACCTCGAGGATTTTTCGCGCTGCGATCGAGAGAACCCACTCGAGCTGCATCACGCGGGGCGTCGGGCATTCCCCCGGGGCTTCAGCCGCTCGCCCCTACGCCTGGCTTTCAAGCCAGCGACTCCATACCCGACTTAATCGTTAAAGTCCATTAAGCCAGCGACCTCGCGCCCGTCCAGCCTGAACTTGGTTTCACCTCGACCTTCCCCGGTGACGCCCTCCCGCCAGAGCTGCCACCGCGACATTGCTTTCTGGCGCCCCTGCCGGCCGGTAGAGTGTAGCAGAAGTAGAACATACGATCTCCTTTGGCCAACGATCTCTCGCGAAGTGGTGGCGGCGATGGCGGAAACGGACGAGAAGGCGCGGCGAGCGCGACCACCCGGGAAAGTGCCCGGCGGAGCGAGCGCGACGCGGCGACTCTACCAGGACCTGTTCAGCGCCCAAGAGCGCGCGACGCTCGAAGGCGCGGCCGAGGACAACGACCTCGAGCAGGAAGTAGGGCTGCTGCGCGTGCTGATTCGCCGGGGCGTCGCCGACGGCGTGGACCTGGAGACGCTGAGCCGCTCGCTGGGCCGCCTCGCCCAGATGCTGCGGGTGCAGCACGTGATCCGCGGCCAGGCCGCGAAGAACCTGGACGAGGCGCTGGCGCGCGCGTTGGAAGAGATTGGCAACGAGCTGGGGCTGTGATGGGACGGTTAGACGACGAAGGACGTGATCCGCTGGCCGCGCTGTTGCGCCGATTCGGTCGGCGACTCGCCACGGCGGGCGCGCCGGGGGATGCTTCGGGGGCTCGGCCGAGCCCGGCGCGGGACGAACCGGCGCCGACCGCTTTCGAGCAGGTGACCCGTCGGGGGCTCGAAGATCTGGCCAGAGAGGTCGAGCGACTGGAGCTGAAGATCAACGCGATTCTGGTCGCGGTGGCCAGCACGCTGCTGGTTGAGTTGGTGAAGGCGGTGATCCATTGAGGGAGCGCGCGCTGCGAGCGGCGCTCTCGCACCTCGAGGTCTGGTCGCGGGTGGTGCTGGGACGGCCGCTGCGGCCGTATCAGGCGGAGCCGGCGGCGGCGATCTTGTCGTCCATCGCCGAGGGGCGCGGGGATGCGCTCACGGTGATGATGAGTCGGCAGGCGGGCAAGAACGAGCTGAGCGCGCACGTGGAGAGTTTTCTGCTGGCGCGCTCGATGGGGCGGGCCGAGACGCTGGTCAAGGCGGCGCCAACCTTCAAGCCGCAGACGATCAACTCGATGCTCCGCCTGGGGACGCTGCTGGACAACCCGCTGACGGCCGGCCGCTGGTCGCGCGAGCACGGGTACATCGTCCGGCTTGGTCGGGCGCGGGTCCTCTTCTTTTCGGCGGAGCCGGGCGCGCAGGTGGTGGGGGCGACGGCCTCGCTCCTCCTGGAGATCGACGAAGCGCAGGACGTGGCGATCGTCAAGCACGACAAGGATTTTGCCCCGATGGCGGCGGCCTCGAACGCGACGCGGGTCTATTGGGGCACGGCGTGGGACGAGACGACGCTGCTGCAGCGGCAGATCGACGCGAACCTGGCGGCCGAGCAGCACGATGGTCGGCGACGACACTTCGCCTACCCCTGGGACGTGGTCGCCGCGTACAACCGTCAGTACGGCCAGTACGTGGAAGGCGAGCGGGCCCGGCTGGGGGCAGATCATCCGTTGTACCGGACGCAGTACGAGCTGAAGACGATCGCGGGGGAGACGGGATTCTTCTCGCCGACGCAGCGATCTCAGCTGGCCGGGTCGCAGCCGCGGCGAGCGAGGCCGGTGGAGGGTGCGACGTACGTCGCGGCGTTGGACGTGGCCGGGGGACCCGAGGCCGGGGGAAACCTTTCCCTCGGTGCATCCCCGGCCCAGCGAGGGAAGCCGGGTGATGGCCACGACTCGACGGTGCTGCTGGTGGCGCGACTGGTCTGGCGGGACGTGACGGACGACGCGCGGGAGCCGGTGGTGCTGATCGAAGGTGTCCACGCCTGGCGGGGGGTGGACCTGCGGACGCAGTACGCGACGCTGCTGGACCTGGCGCGGAACGTCTGGCGGGTGCAGCGGCTGGCGGTGGACGCGACCGGACTGGGGCGGGGGCTGACGGATTTTCTGGCCGGCGCGCTGGCGCCGGGGGTAGTGGTGCCGGTGGTGTTCAGCAGTGCGAGCAAAAGTAACCTGGGGTACGACCTGCTCGCCGCGGTCTCGGGCGGCCGGGTCAAGTGGTACGCGCACGGGGACGACGACGTGGAGGCGGCGGAGTTCTGGCACGAGGTCGCGGAGTGCCGCTACAGCGTGCGACCGAGTCGGGTGATGACCTGGGCGGTGCCGGAGAGCCGGGGCCACGACGATTACCTGAGCGCGCTGGCGCTGCTGGTCGAGGCGGCAAAAGACGCGCCGGCGCCAGCCGCGGCGGCGATCATTCCCGCGGTGGACCCGTTCGATCCGCGGCGCGAGCGGCTGGGGGGGTACGCGTGACGGGGCGAGCGGGCGAGTGGGAGAGCGGGCGAATGGGCGACCTGGGGAGGGACGGGTGAATCCAGCGCGGC
>DATLRG010000308.1:0-2751 GCA_035534795.1 Chloroflexota bacterium | reverse complement strand
GGATGGCACGGGGCACCTGTACTGGTGCGACTCGTGCTACGAGTCGGTGTACCGCGTCGAGGTCGATGCGCTCAGGTCGCCGCGCGTCGGAGACGGCGACGAACCCGAGTACCGAGTCGACGGCCCGCCCCTCCCCCGGATGACCTATGGCGATCTGCTCTGGCTATTCGGGCCCGAGCTGGGCGCGCTGCGGCTCACCGACGAGACGACGGCGTTCCTACAGGCCAGCGTTACCGAACGGCAATTCGAGAGCCGGGCGGCCGGGCTCGTGATCTGTCGGGCCGACGTCGCCGAGGCCCGGGCGCTAGGGTTCTGTGACGGGGACGCGCCCGCGTACGCGCCGAGCACGGCGGCCGAGCTGGCAGAGTAACGTTTGGGCGCGCAATCATGCACCGGTTCCCGTGAACCCCCAAGGTCCGCAGCCACCGACACGACGTCCCCACCGGTGGGGGTTGCTCATCGCTGTCGTGATCGCCGTCGTCGTCGCTGTGTACGTCGCGATTGTGGTGACCATGAGGGCACAGTCGACGAACCCAGCGGGAGCGGCATCTTGCACGCTGACGCTCGGCCCAGACGACGATATGTTCGTCACCTTCGACGGTCTAGGCGCCACGGACATGTGCAACAGCTGGCAGGGGTTGGACGGCAATTGGAGCTTGGTCAGCGCGAGCGCGATCTCAGCATCCAACGAGGACTGCTCGGGCTCTTACAACGGGCTCTCATGGCAGGTGTTTGGCGGCGGCGGAATTGAGCTGTCGTTCTCCAACCCGTGCCCCGCGCTCAACCAATGGGCTCACGGCGGCACGTTGACGGTGCCTTGACGGGGCCGGGGTGCTGCCGGACCGGCGAGGAGACCACGCGCCGCCCCGCCGAGGACCCGAAGCGCGGATACTAGAAACCCACCCTACTATCGGGGCCGTCTTGCAGCGCGCGGGGCGGCCCTACCTGTTTGTTGACGTGCCGTTATGGGCGGGCGCACAGTCGGTGCATGAGCGATACCACCATAGGGGCGGCACCCGTCACACCCTGGCGCCCGGTCCCACCCGACCGCCGACCCGCCGACCGTAGCCCGGACTTCACCGCGGGTCCGCCGGCGCTCACGGTGGGGATTTACACCCAGGGCGACCGCGAGGTCGCCAGGGGATACCTGACGGTTGCTGCTGCCCGGCACTTCCAGGAAATGGGGTGCGACTACCTCCTGGCCGAGTACGGCGAGGACGAGCGCGGCGGGCTCCTGCGTCTGGTCGGGCTCCCCTCGAAGTCCTCGCCGCTGGCCATGAGGATCGGCAACGCGACCGTGATCGCGACCCAGCTCCGGCGCCTCGCTGGCCCGGAGGGCAAGCACCGTTACCAACTCGCCCGGATCGGCGCCGCCCTGGTGGCGCGCATCCCCGAGGAGATCATGCAAGGACTCCGAAGCGCGTGAGCGACGCTGCGGTGACCCGTTTACGACGTGGCGATCCTCGAGCTGAGGGGCATCACCGACTCCGCGATGCGTTGTCCTGGGCGGCTTTGACGAGCTCATCGGGGCGCAAATCGAGGGCACGCGCCAGGGATTCGATCGCGGCCAGCGAAGGCGACTTAAGGCCGCGCTCAAGCTGGCTGATATAGGTGGGATGCAGCTTGGCTCGATGGGCGAGCTCCTCCTGGGAAAACGCTGCCGCGCCCCGCTTCTCCCTGAGTGCCCGCCCGAAGCCGGCTTGCAAGCTGGCGCTGGCCTTCATTTGGCCGAACCCTGGCCCGCCTTGAGGCCTGAGGTCTAGAGACTATAGTATTGGCTGGGAGCGCTATGCTGTTCGCGACGTGAGGGGCTCAGAGGTGGAGAAGGCGTCATGGACGGCAACGCGCAGAAGCGCACCGGGAGCATGCGCTCTTTCGGTGGATCCTCACGGCGCAGATTCTCACGCCCCGTGAGAGCGATCCCCCATGAGACGAGGAGGGGAACATGAGGTTCACAACCACCGCGGTCCTCTGGCTGGGGACGGGGCTGGTGCTAGCCGGCTGCTCGACGACGGACCAGACGTCAGAGCCACAGCTCACGACGCTTCCCACTGCGACCGCGCTCCCGATAACGGTGGCGCCGATCACGCTCGCCCCGACACCGTGCATCGCCGGCTGCGCTCCCGAGGGCGGTCCCGGGATCACCGCTGCGCCGACGCCGGTCGACGAAGCCGGATGGGTGCCCACGAGCGCCAACGATCCGAAGACGTGGAACAACATTCCGACGTTCGGGCCAGCGATGCCCGCCATGACCGCCGAGCTCGCGCTCCAGATCAGCCCGGCGCTCTCGAGCCTGCACCTCTCGCCGGCGGTCCCGACCGCGTACTGGTCGCAGTCGCAATGCGACTGGCTCTCGGACACGACGTACGCCGACGCGCTCCTCGACCAGCAGAACGGGACTCTCACCAACCTCTATGACGGCAATCTCTTTGCCGCACTCTGGTACTCGAACAAGGTCGACGAGTGGCGGTTCATCGCGGGGATCGCCGAGCGGGCGTGCTGGCACGGCATCGGGATCAACGGTGAGCAGGCGGCGACCGCGATCCGCGACGCGATGGGAAACGGTTGGAATGGGCACGTGGCCCACTACGCAACTGATGCGCCGGGCAGCTTCCAGCAATTCTGGGATCGGGCTTGGCCCGATGCCTACCAGGAGATCGCGACGTTGTTCGCCCAGGTGCCCGAGGCACCGCTGTACTTCTGTCTCCAGAACGGGTGGGGTGACGCTGTGTCGTCGCAATGCACCGCGGC
>DATLRG010000307.1:0-3490 GCA_035534795.1 Chloroflexota bacterium | reverse complement strand
ACATGACCTGTCAAGTATGGACGATAGAATCCACGTGGGGGGGGGAGTGCGAAGGTGTGTCTACGGCCCTCCACCGGCGTCAGCTTTGTCGTTCGCCAAGGGCGGCCCGCGGCGTGTTCTGCAAACTCCTGCATCCGTCCGCCACGAACATGGGTGAGCGATCGCGCCAGGCGTTCGGCCAGTTCACGCGGTAAAGTTAGGCCAGGTGGGCGTTACCTTTCTGACCTGCCCCTCACCACCTTCGAAAGCTCTCGACGCGCAAGACGATCTTCTCCAGGTCTTGCTCTTTGCTGTTCCGACGGATCATCGCGAGCTGGGTTTGGTGGCAGGCGAGGGCGGCGAGCTTGCGCTCCAGCCAGGGGGTCACGTCGACGATCAGATCGGCGGGGTCGTCGCGGTTCATCAGGCGCTCGTTTTCCTGGCCGGGATGGGTCGCGCACCAGGTGAGCAAGGTCGGCGGGGGCGATCCCGTCCACTGATCCAGAACCGACCGGACGGCCCGGTGGGTGAAGATGTGCTGGGGATGGCCATACTCGCCGTTTGAGCCGTGGCTGAGGACGATGTCCGGTTGGAGGCGAGCGAGCGCGGCGTGAAGCGCGGCGGCGAGCTCGGCGAGGGTGGCGTCGATCGGGCGTCCCTCGGCGCCTACCGGGATGCGGGGATCGACAAAGCCCAGAAACACGACCTCGCGTGCTCCCAGGGCGGCGGCGGCGGCGCGCAATTCGGCCTCGCGGATGACGCCCAGCTCGGCTTCGCCGCAGAGCGGTGGGTCTCCGACTTCGCCGCCCTCGCCGCGGGTGACCGCGACGATCCACACCTCGTTCCCCTCGGCGGCGTAGCGCGCCAGCATTCCCCCGGCAAACGCGGTCTCGTCGTCCGGATGCGCGGCCACGGCAACGATCCGTTTCCGATCGTTCATCTTTCTCCTCTGCCTCTTGCCCATACTATCAGCGAACCCGCGCCGGAGCAATCAGCCACGATCATGAAGACTCGAAAAGGGACAGTTCCTCCCGGATGCGTCGCCGGCTCAGAACCGGGTTGACCACGTGACCCGGGGGCGGTATACTCTCTGGTAGATCAGGGAGTAACAATGCCGACGACAACCGTGCGCATTAGTGAAGAAGCACATCAGGCATTACGTGCGCTCGCTGCCCAGGCGGGTGAGCCGATGCAAGTGATCCTCGACCGGGCAATCGAGCAATACCGTCGCCAGCGTTTTCTGGAAGAGGCGAATGCTGCCTACGCGGTGCTGCGCCGCGATCCTCAGGCCTGGCAGGACGAGCGCGACGAACGGAATCTGTGGGACCAGACTCTTGCCGATGGTTTGACCGACGACCGATGAACGCTCCGGAGCCGTCGCGCGGGGAGGTTTGGCTCGTCGACCTGGATCCGGTGCGTGGTCACGAGCAGGCCGGACGGCGCCCATGCGCGGTCATCTCGGTCGATCTGTTCAACCACGGTCCAGCCGGCCTCATCCACGCTCTCCCAATCACCACGCGTGACCGGGGCATTCCATTCCACGTCGCCGTTTCCCCACCCGAAGCTGGCCTTCGCGAACGCAGCTTCATCAAGTGCGAGGATCTCCGTTCGATCAGCAAAGAGCGTTTAGTCGAGCGCTGGGGCGTCCTGGCTCCGGGGACCGTCGCGCAGCTCGAAGATCGCTTGCGGATCATCCTCGGGCTCTGAATCGTTGAAAGGAGAGCCGAGTGGAATCGGCCCTCCCTCGTGCCTTACCCAATCTGCAAATCTGCCGTGGCCGGCGACCAGGCCCCGTAACGGATCTCTAATACGTCACTAATAGGGGTCTGTAGCGTCACCAGCACCCGGAAACTGTCCGGCTCCGGCTCGGTGCCGCGCATGTGCCACATCCGATGCGCGGCCTGGCCCGGACCGATCCGGATGGCGTGCTCGCCCCGGTGGAAGATCCCGTAGCCGGCTTTCAAAATCGCGGTCTGGTTGTTCTCGACCTGGACGACCTGATCGGTCGTCTCCCATTCACCCGGCCCTTCGAAGCAGAACTCGACCTGATAGGTCACCCGGTCGAGGCCACCCTCGGTTTTGAGCTGGAGATCGAAGCCCCGGTCGACCTCCCGGATCTCCAGGATTTGATCCATTGGCGGCAGCGTCCAGCGCTCGCGCTCCGTTCGCACCTCGCCAAACGTGCCCAGCGGCACCGGGCGGCCGAGCGGTAGATCGTAGCCGGGGACCGGCCGGGTCGCGGTGACACCCAGGTGGACCATGCGGACGCCATGTTCAATCGCTGCGAACTGGTCGGCTTCGAACGTCCCGGTCGCCGAATAGGTACACGCCAGCTTCACGGCGGTCAGGTTGACGTCGCCGTAGCGCAAGGCAAAGGCGGTGAGGTTGTCGGCCGCGGCGGTGGCCGAGAGCAGTCCTCGCTTCACGCGCCAGAGCCGCGACACCGGAAAGAACTTGCGGTACTGATCGGGCAGTGGCTGGCGTTGGAGCGTGTCGTCTCGGTAGGTTGGATTCTCCATAAATGGCTGAATCAGCCAGACATCGTGGGCTGGATCTCTGCCGTTTGCCACGAGCAGATCTGCGATGCTTGCCCAGACGCCGTTCCGGTCCCGTTGGGCCATGGCGAAGAACGAATCGGCGATGCCACTGGGGACAACTCGAGCTCCGCGATCCTGACGCTTCGAGATGCTGGTGACGACGGCGCCATCGTGGTGAAACAGGTAGGCCATCATGTCCAGATTCTTTCGCACCGGGTCGAGAAGCTCCGGCCGGTTCAGATGGTCGGCCATGAAGCGAAGCGAGCGGTCGCACACCGCGTTGTACACGCCGGTGCTCCGCTCGGTGAACTCGCCGTCGTCGTTGATATCGATCGTTTCGGCGAGAATGCGCTCCAGGTACGGGGACGCCGGTAAATCTGGGAAAAGCGACATCGCCTGGGCGAGGGCCGAGCAGACGACCCAGCGATGGTTGGGGGTATGGAAACCGCGCCCGATGATGCCCTGGGAGGCGGTGCGCAGATACGTCCCCAGGCTCGTCGCGATCTCCCCGGCCCGCGGGTCTTCCCCGGCTCGCGCCCGGGCGACGGCGACGACCGGCGACAAGAGTTGAACGGTAAAAGCGGTGTCCGGTGGGGACTCCCAGTTGACCGAGATGAGGTCGATCAGACCGGTGGGGCGTTGCCAGCGCTGCTGGAAGGCAATGGCCAGGCGAATGCGCTCGCACAGCTCAGCGTCACCGGCGAGCGCCGAGCCAGCGGTGAGGAACAGGTAACAGGCGGCGGCGAGATCCTTGGCGTGGCCGGTATGGTCGGGGTTGGCACAACCATCGCGCTGGGAGATGAACGCCCCATACTCCGGCCGTTGCCGGTCGAGGACCTGTCGGGCGTACGACGCCTTGACAGTCTTCTCCAATCGTCTCAGGATCTGCAGGTAGGTGTACATGAAGGGATCTCCGATGTGCTTGACGTTCTCGTTCGGGGGCACGAGCCGCCACGGTACGTGACCGAATCGTA
>DATLRG010000306.1:0-2336 GCA_035534795.1 Chloroflexota bacterium | reverse complement strand
AGCCGGGTGGTTCCCACCGCGGACCAACCAGCGGGGATGGGACCGGATACACCCTTGAAACGATCGACGCTGCGAGAGCTCCATCGGAAGGCCGACCTGGCGATTCGCCTCGGCGCGACCGAGTACGCCGGCGACCTCTGCGAGCACGTGCTTCAGACGTTTCCGAACGATCTCCGCACCCGGACTCTGCTGGGTCAGGCCTATCTCGACCAGAGCAAACTCGATCAGGCCGGTCGCCAGTTCGAGCTCGTGCTCGAGCTCGACCCCGAAAACGTGCCGGCGCTGAGCGCGGCGGGGGTGACCCACAGCGCGGCCGGCCAGCTTAATCTGGCCGTTCGAGCCTTCGAGCGCGCCTACGAGCTGAACCCCGGCAACACGCAGGTCCGGGATAGTCTGCTCAGACTGTATTCCCAGTTGGATGGCAACGTGAGCGCTCTCGACCCGGCTCCGCCGGTCGCGGTCGTTCGCTGGCAGCTTCGTCACGGCGACCTGGAGACCGCTCTCGACTCGGTGAACCAGTTGCTGATGACCAGGCCCGGCGACGTCTACGTGATGCTCGCCCAAGCCGAGGCCTCCTGGCGCGCGGGCTGGCGTGAAGCTGCCGATCGGCTCTGTCGGCAACTGCTCGCCCGCTACCCGCGCTGCCTCAAGCCGCGGTTCATCCTTGGCGAAATCCTGTCCGCCGATCCCGCGCGCGAGAGCGAGGGCGTCGAGCTGCTCCACGGGGCCCTGGTCGACGACCCGGCCGGGCTCATTGCCGCGGCGCTGTTCCACGAGACCAGCATCAATCTACCGGCGCTGGCCGCCGACGTCTTCGTCGTGGTACCGGATCACTTGTTGGTTGGCCCCTCCGAGATCGATGCCGCGCTTGACGCGTTTCCCCTTGCCGGCGTGGACGAGGCGCCGGGTGACTGGCGCCCCCCCGGTTCCGCTCTCGGCGCCCGATCCACGGACGACGAACGCGATGCTCCGCCGCGCGACGAGGCGCCGGGGGGCCCGACGACGCTGGTCGGCGTCGAGGGTGAATCGTCGGGAGACGACGCCGCGCGCCTCGGCGTCGAATGCCTGCTCGCGGTGAGCTGCCGCGGCCCACTCGTCGCACGCTACGGCTTCGAGGGGTTCCAGCGCCTGGAACGCCGCCTCCAAACCGTAGCCCGGGAGCTCGCTTTCATAGGGACGCGGCTCGTGATTGCCTTCGTCGACGACCCTGGCAGCATGGCGCAACACGACGTGGCGCCGGTCTGGTCGACCGACCCGCCAGAGATCAAGCGCGCGATCGACGATCTCGACCGAGCGGTCGTCCGCGAGGGACGCGGGATCGACGGCATCCTGATCGTCGGAGGCGACGACGTCGTGCCCTTCTTCCGCGTGCCGAACTCTGCCGACGACGACGATTCAACGATTCTGTCAGACAGCCTCTACGCAGTGCTGCCGGACGATTCCGCCTTCGCGCCGAGGATACCCATCGGAAGGCTGCCGGATGGCTCCGGCGGTAACCTTAGCCTGTTGCTGCGCCAGATCGACACGCTGCTCGACGTTCGCCAGAAGCCACCGCTCACCGACGACGGCTCGAAGATCCTCCAGGCGAGCCGCGCGGCGCTCGGAGCGATTGGCATCGGAATCGCGAGCTCGCTCGCCTTCGGCTACGCCGCGTCGTCCTGGGAGTCGGTCGCGGGGCAAGCGTTTTCGCCGCTGGCGCCCGCGCCGGTGCTCCGGCTGAGCCCGCCGGCCGAAGCGGATGACTTCCGTCCGCAATGGGTCGCCGGGCGACGGCTCCTCTACTTCAACCTGCACGGCGCTTCTGGCGGCGGGTCCTGGTACGGGCACAGTACCAGCAGTCAGTCGGCTTGCGCCCCTCGGCTGCCGGTCGCATTGACCGTGGACCAACTCTCCGAAGTCGATCTCAGCGCTCCCGTCGTCTTCACCGAGGCGTGCCACGGCGCGAACATTCTGAGCAAGAGCGCCGCCGATTCACTCGCGCTCCGGTTCCTCAACGAAGGCGCTACCGCGTTCATCGGACCGACCGGTGCTTGCTATGGAGCGGCCGAGCAACCGCTCGCGGGCGCCGACCTTCTGGCCCGCCTGTTCTGGACCAATCTCCGCGAGGGTGACCGCGTTGGCGTCGCGCTCGAGCGCGCAAAGGGTCAGTTCATCCGCGAGGCCATGGACGCTCAAGGGTACCTCGATGGCGACGATCAAAAGACACTGCTCGAGTTCACTCTGTACGGAGATCCTTTGATGCCGGTTTTCCAGGCGCGCGAAGACCGAAGCTATGGTGCCGACGAAGGACCGATCGAACTGCCGGTCGTGCTTTGCAAGCGTGCGTCGCCGGTCGA
>DATLRG010000305.1:0-2003 GCA_035534795.1 Chloroflexota bacterium | reverse complement strand
CACGGTCGCGTTCAAGCCACCCTGGTAGACGAGCGCCGTGGCCAGTACCCGATTCTTCGTGTCGAGGCAGACCACGCGGAGCTGCTCCTGAGCGAGGTCGCCCAGCTCCGGCCCGAGATAGGCCGCGATGTCAGCGGGACTTCGAACTGGACGGCCATCCTTCGTGGCGTCGAGGAGGGCTACCTCCGACGTCGCGGCGAGCTCGGCGAGAATGCGCAGGTTCTCCCGAACGAGGTGGAGCAGGGTGGCCGAATCCGGGGACAGGAAAGTTACCTGGTGGGCATCGCCGCGGCGATTCACGCGGCGGCGGACGAGGGAGCCAGGTCCCAGGTGACCGGGGCGTGATAGCCGTCGTGGAGCCTTCGATCGAGGCGGTCGCGGAAACGCTCGGCGTGCGCCGGGACGTCCCGGTCGTAGAGGTCGCTCACCTGGCGGGCGAGCGCGTCGAAATCCTGCCGATCGTAGAACTGGCCAACGTGGGCCGCGAAGGATTGGGCGAGGCTCGCCGGGGGGATCGCCTGGACGGCGAGGTCCCAGCGGGCGCGGGTAGGCAGACTGTCTGAGAGATGTTGCATCGCTGATCTCCTTGGGGGATGGCGAGGAGAGGACAACGATTCCCCTCCTCGGGCTGCGCGCGACAATTACGCCGCCTGGGGCGTGTCGTCGAGAATGGGGGTGCACTGGCCCTTGAAGACAGTGAGCCAGCGGAGGTACGGAGACGCCAGGCTGGCCACCAGGGCCAGCTCGCTGACAACTCCTAAGTTGGAGCGATCGCGTCGCCGGAGTGGGACAATGCAGAGGAGCCGACCTCGGTGAACGCTCACGCGGAAGGACGGGCCGGGCTTACCCGACCGCCTCATCGTTCCCCTCGGCCGCGTTTTCGACGCCCTCGGCGTCCGGCTTACGATCGAGCGCGACGACATCGGACGCGACGATCTCGGTCATTCGGCGGGTCTGGCCGTCGCGACCTTCCCACGAGCGGTAGGTGATGCGCCCAATGACGCAGACCAGGCGGCCGCGGTCGAGGTACTGGCCGGCGAACTCGGCGACTTTGCCGAAGCTGACCACTTGATGCCAGTCGGTCTCGCGCTCGGCGCCGGCCTTCACCGGCCGGTCGGTGGCAAGGCTGAAGCGGGTGAGCGCCTGTCCCTCCGGGGTATAGCGCATCTCCGGACTTCGGCCCAATCGACCGACGAGGACAAGTCTGTTAACGGAGCCCACGATTTTCTCCTAGCGGAAGGTCGGGGTGACTGCTGCTTGAATCGAACGCGTCGCCAGGGCGTGCTTCCGAGCAGGGCGATGCGTCTGGGGTGTCTGGCCAAGGAGGACGAGGCGGTCGGCCAGATCGTCGAGGATTTCAGCGTCAACCGTCGGATCGGCGAGCAGGACGCTGACGTCGGGATCGCCCAGCAAGACGGCGTGGGCGACCTCGAGGGCCCAGACGAGTGTCGACCGCTCGTCATCGGAAAGATGCAGAGCGGCAGTTTCGGATCGAAGCGATTGCCTCACCATGTTCATCTCCTCTGTGTCAGGCGGCGAGTGGCGCGACGTCGAGCGCGGCCAGGAGCGTCTCGCGTCCGTTCCGATGGACCGCCAGCTCGGCGACGTCCTTCACCTCGGGGAGGGCAACGGGAATGGCGCGCGGTCCGAGGTGATCGATCAGGTGCGCGGTTGCCTCGCGACCGGCCGGGTCGTTGTCGAGTGCGAGGTAGATGCGCGTGAAGCGGCCAAGCGCGTTGAGCGTCTCCGCCCGCGCCCGCGTGCCGACCAGCGCCAGGGCCGGGAGGCCCCAGGAGTGGAGCGTCAGGTAGTCGAAAACTCCCTCCACGATCCAGACGTCGCGGTGAGACGCGGCGGACTCCCAGCCCAGGAGTGGCTTCGGCCCGGGCAGACCGAGATACTTCGGCGCGTCGTCGTCGGATTCGATCGTCCGCCCGACGAGCCAGATGGGCTGGCCGGCCCGGAACTCGGGCACGACGACGCGACCGGCGAGCAACTCCCGT
>DATLRG010000304.1:0-2251 GCA_035534795.1 Chloroflexota bacterium | reverse complement strand
GACGGCCTCACCCCGGTCCCCTCTCCATCTTCGTTGGAGAGGGGTGCCCGTGAGGGCGGGGTGAGGCCACGCCTCCGTCGGGCCGGGACCGGCTAGCGTGGACCTGCTGAGTTTGGGACAGATCGTCGGCGTGTTCCCGGGTGCGCGCGTGATCGGGGACGGGGCGCTGCCGGTCGCGCGGATTTCCTTCGATTCGCGGCACGTCCGGCCGGGCGACCTGTTCTTCGACCTGCCGCGGGTTGCCGACGACGGCTCTCGCTTCCTCGCGGAGGCATTTCAACGCGGCGCGTGCGCCGCCGTCGTCGAGCGATCGGAGGACCTGCCCGCTGGCCGTCCGGGCGTCGTCGTCCCGTCGGCACGACGGGCGCTGGGTCTGGTGGCCGCCGCGCTGGAGGACTGGCCCTCGCGCCGGCTCCGGCTGGCCGGCATCACCGGCACCGACGGCAAGACGACGACGTCCAGCCTGCTCGCCGAGATTCTCCGACGCTCCGGCCGCGCGGTCGGCGTCGTCACCACCGTCGACGCCCAGATCGGCCACGAGCACCTCGACACCGGTTTCCACACCTCGACCCCGGACGCGCCGGACCTCCAACGGTACTTGCGCCGAATGGTCGACGCCGGGATGCAGGACGCCGTCCTCGAAGCGACGTCGCACGGCCTGGCCCAGGAACGGGTCGCCGGCTGCGACTTCGACCTCGCGGTGATCACGAACGTGACGAGCGACCACCTCGATTACCACCGGACCGCTGCCGCCTACCTCGCGGCGAAGCTCAAGCTCTTCCAGGATCTCGCCGCTGCAGCCCACAAACCCGGTGTCCCGAAGGGCATCGTCTATAACCTGGACGACCGCTCGGGCGAACCGATCGCGGCGCTCTGGTCGGAGCGCCGCCTGAGCTACGCGCTGGAGCGACGTGCCGACGTCCGCGCCCGAGCCGTCCGCCAGTACGCCCACGCGACCGCCTTCGACGTCGAGACGCCGGATCAGTCGTTCCCGGTCCAGCTTTCGCTGCCGGGCTGGTACAACGTCGCGAATGCGCTCGCCGCCATCGCCGCGGCGCTGCTCTGGGAGGCGCCGGTGCCCGCGATCCAGGAGGCGCTGGCCACCTTCTCCGGCGTGCCGGGTCGCCTGGAACGGATCGATCGCGGTCAGGACTTCGACGTCTTCGTGGACTTCGCCCACACCGCCAACAGCCTGGAACAGGTGCTGAAACTCAAGCGCGAGCAGTGCCGGCGGCGCCTATCGGTGGTGTTCGGCTGTGCCGGCCTGCGCGACCGCGACAAGCGCCCGGCGATGGGTGAAGTGGCCGGGCGACTGGCCGACCGCATCTACCTCACGGCGGAGGATCCCCGAACCGAGGACCTGACGCTGATCCTCGAGGACATCGCGGAGGGATGCCGGCAGGCCGGCCGACGAGAAGGCGCCGACTTCTGGAAGATCCCCGACCGTGCCGAGGCAATCGCCCGGGCAATCGACGAGGCCGCGACGGCCGACGTCGTGCTGGTCACCGGCAAGGGGCACGAGCGCTCGATGTGTTTCGGCCACACCGAACTGCCCTGGAGCGATCCGGCCGCGGTGCGAGACGCGCTGGATCGGCGAATCGGTTCGCCGGGTGTGGGGTGACCGGGGGTTGAACGAGCCGCGTGCCGCTCCGATCACCGCTCTTTTCGTCTCGCCACACTTCGACGACATCGCCCTGTCCTGCGGCGGGACGGCGGCGATCGAAGCGCGGGCTGGCCGTGCCCTGGTCGTGACGGTGTTCGCCGGCGCGCCGACCGGGCCGCTCAATTCCTTTGCCGAGTTCCAGCACCAGCGCTGGGGCGCTCTGGACGACGCGGTCGCCGCGCGGCGGCGCGAGGACGACGCCGCGATGGCGGCTCTCGGCGCCGATTCGACGCGATTGGACTACCATGATGCGATCTACCGGGGTGACCTCTATCTATCGGATGACGATCTGTTCGGGCCGGTCAAAGCGGCGGATCAGTCCGTTGCCGATGCTGTCGCCCAGTCGGTCACGGCGATCGTCCAGCAAGCTAGCCCGCGGCGGGTCTACCTGCCCCTGAGCGTTGGCAACCACGTGGACCACCAGATCTGCACCGCCCTGGCGGCTCGGTTGGTCGCAGAACGGCTGACCGTTCTGCTGTACGAAGACTTTCCCTACGCGGCGACGCCGGGCGCGGTGGAACGACGAGTCGAGCGCCTGGATCGAACGTTGAAGCCCACCATCGTGGACATCTCCGAAACAATCGAGCG
>DATLRG010000303.1:0-2694 GCA_035534795.1 Chloroflexota bacterium | reverse complement strand
CTTCCCAAACGCCTCCCTTGATCCTGGATTAACCACTCGTCACTCGTTCACGTGCAACGTTCCGATGCGGATCGCGTTGCCCCGCGGGGTGGTCAGGCGCTGGCCGGTTTTCAGGTCATACCAGCCGGTCATCACCGGATAGTCGCCCGATGGCGTGCTGGCGGGAAGGGTGAGGTGGAATCGGTGACGGACGAGGTCGCCCGGTCGCCAGAAGCTGGTTGGGAACGCCCCGCGGAGCGGTGGGCTGTCGTCCTGTGCGATCAACCCCTTCGATCCCGTCACATGAATGAAGATGGTGTAGTTGCGACGCATCGGCGCGAGGTCTCCGTACAGCACGTAGCCGGTGGCCGTCATTCCCGGCTGAGCCACGGCCTGATCCAGCCCCTCGGCCAGCAACGTGATGCTCCGCCCAAAGACCACCCCACCCTGGTCACGCGCCAGATCCGGCGGGTCGCGCAGGACCAATTGGGTCAGGAGGACGGCGCCGTCGACCGGCGTTCCAGCCGCGTCGAACGCCCGGAGATTCTCCATCGTCGGGCGCCAGTACAGGCCGACGATCAGCCGATCCACGTGCGGGACGGGAGCCGCGGCTGGAAGCTGCAGGTGATACCGATCGACGACGACCTTGCCCGGCTCCCAGAAAGTTGTCGGCAGCTCCCCACGCCCCGGATAGGAGTCGACGCTCGCGATGGCCTGGCCGTTGGCGTCGAGCACCTTCAGAAACAGCGTCTCATTACGCTGCATCGGTCGAAGGCCCTGCAAGTAGAGGGTGACGCTCAGGTCGTCGCCGGGGTGGGCACTCGCGTCGCCGGGCGAAAGATCCATCCCCAGCAAACGGATCTCGTCGCCGAAGCGGACGTTCATGAGATGGGTCGGCTGGGCAGCCGCCGCGTCGACCACTGGCGGTCGCGCATAGGCTGGCGTGAGGACCGTCCAGGGAATCAGGGCGGCGGGGACCGCCAGCGTCAGCGCGAGGCTCAGCGCGAGGCCCGGACCGAATCGCCGTGGCACCAGACCCGCCCAACCCAGCGCGAGCAGGACGGCGATCCCGGCCGTCGCCCCGAAGGCCAACCGGCCCTGGAACGCCTCGACGATCAGACGGTAGACCAGCAGCGCGGCAAAGACGCTGAGCACCCACGCGGTGACCAGCGTGACCGCGAGCCAATCGGGCGCGACAGGCGTAGACTCGGCGCCGCGGGCATGCGCCAACGCCCCCACGCGCTGACGCGCAGACGCGAGGACCGGGGCTGCGCGCGCCGGCTCATCGGGAGCCCGGGCGGCTCGCTCGTCCCCGGTCCAACCAGGAACGGGCGAGACGCTCGCGCTCCCGGAAAATGCCGGGGCGCTGGTGTTCCAGCCGATCGTCCTCCTTCGCTTCCAAGTCTCCCGGATCGGCCAGATCACCCAGCCTATCGCGGCCAGCACCATCAAGGCATCGAACAGGTGATAGTACTCCGGAGGCGCCAGGACGCTGAACCAGCCAAAGGCGGCCCAGTACGACATCTTCAGCCCGGTGAGATCGTCGATCACCTGCTGGAGGCTTGGCATCTCGTTGAAGAGGCTTTTCCGCCCCAGGAACGATTGTAAGGGGACCGGGCTGCCATAAGTGGTCAGGTTATAGGCGAACCACCAGCCGGCGCTGCTGGCGGTGGTGAGAGCCGCGATGGCCACCTGTGCGACCACCGCGCGGCATGGCGCGTGGGTCCGGCGGCCGGCGAGCCCTAGCCCCACCGCGACCAGCGGCAGACAGCCGGCGGCGATTGGCTTGGCCAGGATCACCGCGCCTCCCGCGAGGCCAAGGGCCACACTTCGTTTCCAGGATAACGGCGCGCGGGTTGCCAGCATGACCAGCCAGACCAGTAGCGCCGCCATCGCGGCGACCGCTACGTCGTTACTGACCGCGGAGCTCATGAAGATGAACTGCGGCGTGAAGGCCACGATCGCCGCGGTTGCCAGCGCCAGCGACGACGACGCGAACACGGTCCGTCCGACGGCATAGGCGAGCAGAACGGCGAGAACGCCCCAGAGAGTCGAGACGAAGCGCACCAGGTGGACGGTCAGGACCTCGCCGTGCCACGGAAATGCCTGGTCGGACGGGTGTAAGAAGCGATTCTTGTTCCCGTCAGACCACAGGTCGCCGATGGCCGCCGACGGATTCCCCACCGCCAGAGCGGCGACGTCGCCACGCGGCGCCCAAAACGTCAGCGCCGCGGCCACCGCGTAGTAGAGCGGTGGTTGCGCTGCCTCCTGCTGCGCGAGGACGTCGAAGGTCTTTCGCTGCTGATACGGCAGCCCTCGTCCCTCGGCCAGATGCCGGACGTAGAGATAGTGCCAGATCTCGTCCGGGGCCTCGAAGATCGGGTTGGTCAGGTTGTAGGACGCGGCCAGCGCGGCGTAGGCCACGAGGATAACCAGGAGCGCCGCGTGCCGAGTGCCGAGTACCGAGCGGCAGCGCGATATCACGGAGCTAGCTGGCCGCGTGGACTCGCTACCCATCGCTTCGGGCGACGGGCCGCGCCGTTGAGCCGACGAGCGTCCAATCTCCCCTTCGGCTGGGATAGAGGCTATGACGCCCGCCTCCTCTCGGAGAAGAAGAGGGCGCAGGAAGCCCCCTCGCCGACTCAATCATTCGGTCAGGCGTTCTCATGCTCGACACTCAGCACGCCTCTCCTAGAGCAGTTTTCAGATTGGCTT
>DATLRG010000302.1:0-3308 GCA_035534795.1 Chloroflexota bacterium | reverse complement strand
TGGCCCGTCGGGCCAACTTTCTCACCGCCATTCCCAACTGCCTCCACCGAGTTGTATGATCCTCGCAGGTCCTATCGAAAGGGAGGAATTCGCGATGGCAACCACGAAATCGAGTCTGCGCGCCCAGATCGAGGAGAACGGCTACGTCGTCGTGCCGGGGGTCGTCCCGAGCAGCCTGCTCGACGCGGTCGTCGACGACATTTGGCGGCACGTCGGCGCCGACCGGAACGACCGCGAGTCGTGGTACCAGCCCGGCATTGTCGCAGCGACCGGGATGGTCGAGATGTACCACTACCCGTCGATGTGGAACGCGCGGCAGCTTCCGAAAGTTCACGAGATCTTCGGCGAGGTCCACGGCACCGAGCAGCTCTGGGTCAGCATCGACCGGACCAACCTCAAGCCGCCGGCCGATCCGGCTCACCCCGAGCACGACCACAAGGGCTTCATCCACTGGGATACCGACACCGCGAAGTATCCGGAGGTCCCCTTCCGAGTCCAGGGGGTCCTCGCGCTGACCGATACCGCCGCGGACATGGGGGGCTTCCAGTGCATCCCCGAGATCTACCGCGAGCTCGGCGCCTGGATCGCCCGCCAGCCAGCCAACCGTGACCCGCGTCGCCCGGACCTGGCCGGCCACGCGATCAGCAAGCCCGCGATGAAAGCGGGCGACCTGGTGATCTGGACGACGCTGCTACCCCACGGCAACGGCCACAACGTCTCCGACCGCCCGCGGCTGGCCCAGTACATCACGATGAATCCGGCCGAGGAGTCGAACGCCGATCTGCGCGAGACCCGGATCAACTGCTGGCGGAAGAATCTGCCGATGCCAGCAAAGGCTTTCCCGGGCGATTCGCGCGGGATCGAGCAAGGGAAGCCACCGGCCGAGCTGACGCCGCTCGGGCGCAAGCTGCTCGGCTTGGATCGGTGGTTGGACGGCTAGTCGCGCGGGCTGCCACCTGGCCCGCCGCACCGTCGCGGCGATCGAAGCGGCCGGCTTCGAGATCGTTCAGGTCGTTCAGGTCGAGGGGCGTCGCCTGCCGCTCACGCCGCTGCAACGGCGGCCGCCGGCGTTGCTCGCCCGGCCGGGGTCTCCTGATGACAACCAGGTGCGGGCTGACGCCTCGTTGGCCCATTGTCCGTAAACGATGACGTCGCAGGGATCGGCGGTGTTGTGGAGACACGCGCCACCGATTCTATTCCGCGCCCAGCATCGCGTGTCGGCCACCGGCCCCGGTCTTCGTGTTGCGAACGAGAAACGCGGCGGCGACGGCCGGGATACAAAGCACCGCGCCGAAGAGGAACGTGTCGTCGAAGGCGCGGACCGATGCGGTCATCTGCACCTGCTGCACGTCGGTCGAGAACACCGAGATCATTTTCGGCAGCGCAATGTTCACGACTGTCGCGTCGACGACGCTCATGAACGTGCCGATCACGATCGCCTTGAGCACCCACCACTTGCGGTTATCCGCGGCGTAGCCGGCCTCATCCCGCGCGAGCGGGGTCGCAGTTGCGCTCATCGGTCACCTTCCGGGGCCGGTCGATTGACTGGCGCAACGACATCTAGCGAGCTCGCAGGCCATCGACGATCCGGCTGAGACCACGGTGGATCTGCTCCGGGGTATAGCCGCGCGCGTGGCGCTGGTAGGCGTAGAGGTCGACGTCCAAGGCCGCCAGAAGAACGTCGGCGATGTAGATTGGATCGTCGATCGTGGCCTCGCCCCGACGGATGGCCTGGTCGAGGAGGCTCGTCACGACCTGGTGGGTCCACTGAAAGATGGGACCGCGGCACACGGTGCCCGGCTGCTCCCCGGCCGCGTCGGCGATGACCCCCAACCAGTCGACGTGTTCTTCGATCCAGTTCACGAGCCGTCCCAGGAAGAGATCGAGACGGGCAAGGGGGGAGAGGTGGTCGGCATTCCGGGCGAGCTCGTCGACGGCTTGATCCTGGAAGTGGCGCCAGCACGCGTCCATCACCGCCATGCAGAGGAGCCCCTTGTGGGCGTACCGCCGGTATAGCGTGCCCTTGCCCACCCCGGCCGCGCGGGCGATCTCGTCCATCGTGACCGCATGCACCCCGCGCTCGGCGAACAGACGCGCCGCCGTGGCCAGGACCCGTTGGCGGTGCTCCGCGGCGTCTCGACGTTCGCGCAGCCGGTCGGCCGCCTCCGGCATGGTGTCGGTGAACGTCTCAATCGGGAATAGCATTCCCGGGACCTCCGCCTCGCTCGCCTCTCTTTCCCCAGTATACAACACCGTCCACGAATTCCTTGACAAGTGGACGTGATTCCGCTTAGAGTGGGAGAAGTGGACGGTCGTCCACATATTTGGTGAGCGCCGGCGTCTCGGCGCGAGGTGGGCACGAGCCCGAAAGGAGGTTGTTCCCCATGAGTTGGCTGGTTGATCCGATGCACACGCAGGTGGAATTCGCCGTCAAGCACTTCGGGATGACCTTCGACATGCTGGCCGACGGGAAGCTAATCGTTGGCGACGAGGTGAAACTCGCGATCGAAGTGGAAGTCCTCGAGCAGCATGCGTAGCATACGCATTTCCCGAGCATTGTGGGGGGACGGTTCGCGATGGCAAGCGATTGGGGTTTGCTGTTCGTTCGAGTTGTCGTCGGTTTCTTCCTCTTCGGCCACGGCACGCAGAAGCTCTTCGGCTGGTTCGGGGGACGCGGCCTGCGGGCGACGATCGCTGGGATGGGGACCAACCTGCGCCTGCGGCCGGCCGTGGTGTGGGGGATGCTGGCCGGCGTCACCGAAGCGGGTGGCGGCCTTCTCTTCGGCCTGGGACTGTTGAGCCCCCTCGGCTCGCTCGGGATCATCGCGGCGATGCTCATGGCCAGCGTCCTCGCCCACTGGGGCAAGCTGTGGGCGTCGAATCGGGGGATGGAGTTCCCGCTCTCCAATCTGGCGATCGCCGTCGCCGTCGGCCTGATCGGGCCGGGCTCGTATTCCCTCGACGCGGCCCTGGGAATCGCGCTCCCCGAGCCGCTGAGCATTGAGGTCGGCGTCGGCCTCGTCCTGATCGGGACCGCGCTGGCGATCGTCAGTCGCACCCCGCGGCCGAGTCCGGCCCCGACCCACCTCGGGGACCAGACCGCCGCCAGCCGACCGTGATGCACGGCGGGTGAAAGCGCAGCCATCCTGCATGGGCGGTGGCGAAAACGATGGCATCCGGCTGACCCCGAAGGTCGGGCCGTTCCGCGACCGCCGCGACGTCGTGGCCACGACGCCTCAATTGGTGTGCGATGTCATCAGGCCACAGCTCGTCTAAAGGGAAGCCATGGTGAGAACTCCATCGCCGTG
>DATLRG010000301.1:0-7549 GCA_035534795.1 Chloroflexota bacterium | reverse complement strand
GACAGCCTCGGTATCGGCTGACGGTAACCCGACTCCCGTTCCCGAACCGCCGACCCCCACGCCGCGGCCGTTCTCAGCACGCGCAACGCCCATCCCAGTCGCGAATAACCCCAACGTGGTCGTGGTGCCAAACCTGGTCGGACTGCCCGAAGCCGAGGCAGAGCGGGTCATCACTCAATCTGACCTGCAGACGACCTACGTCAACTATCAGACCAGCGGCGACGTCCCGAACCACAAGTTTTTCCTCTCGATCGCGCCCGGCGCCGTGCTCAGTCAGCAGCCGCCGGCGGGAACGCAGGTGTCGCGAGGGACCAAAATCGCCCTGGCCGTGAGGAAACGATGAAATCGTCCACAAGGCCCGGAAATTCCATCGGATTGCCGTGAGGTCAGAGCGATTCCCACTCGTCCCGGCTGATGCCGGCCACGCGGAGAATACGACGCAGCAGGGCAACGTCGATGTCTCCCTGATGTGGGTTCGGGACCGGGACATTGCGATTACCTTTGCGCATGGCGGAATGGCTTCCGCCAGCGTGCGGACCGGTGAAACCAAGTTGGCGTATGGAGCGAATCAGGCGATCACGGGTGATCGGCCCGATGACCGGCACTCAGGCGGCGACGTGAACGTTGATGTCGATGCCGTCCACGGTCGGAAGCGTATCGCCGAACCGCGTGGCGATCAGGATCCAGTCTTCGAGCGTCGAGCGCAATTCCCGTTCGCACTCCGTACGCGTTGCTCCGGCTGCCCACAGCCCCGGAAATCCGGGAATCTCCCCCCACATATTGTCGTCTTCCATCGTCTCGTAGACGGCATGCCTCATCGCCGCATTGACATACTCCGTGAGCACGGCATCCCCCTGGCGGCGTCCGGACTGGTCAAACGAGGGTGGGCCATGTAGGACTCGAACCTACAACCAGACGATTAAGAGTCGCCTGCTCTGCCAGTTGAGCTAATGGCCCGGGCACACAAAAGCAGCCCGCACGGGACTGCTTCACGTGTAGAGTATAGCCGCGTCGCGCTCGTCTGTCAAGGGTAAGGGGCAGGCCCTTCGGCTGCTACGATCGTCGCGGTTTGCGCCCGGTCTACCCATCTGCTATAATCCTCACGATTGTTTGCGCGCCACCGGCCGCGAGCGGCCGGTGGCTGCTGGTGTCTGGACCTGGACAAGGGAGTTGTGACCAGATCATGCCGAAA
The DNA here is from genome assembly GCA_035534795.1 of Chloroflexota bacterium. Lineage (GTDB taxonomy): Bacteria > Chloroflexota > UBA6077 > FW602-bin22 > CADDYW01 > JAJPKB01. The sequence continues at coordinate 6,357 of DATLRG010000301.1, read as the reverse complement.
CTCAAGACTCACAAGGCCGCCGCCAAGCGGCTGAAGACGACCGGCACCGGAAAGATCCTGCGGATGAAGGGCCTGCGCGGCCACCTCCGCCGCAACCGCGCGCCGCGGGCGAAAGCGAAATACGATAAGATGTTGCAGGTGTCACCCGCGGACGAGAGGCGCCTGAGCCGCATGATTCCATTCGGCGCGTGAGACGAGCGGCGCCGTGGTGTGCAGTGCCGAGGATCGACCTGAGCTCATGCCACGGTGAGGACTCCATGGCCGTGCTGGATGTGCTGCGGACATCCAGCACGGCTATGGAGTCCTCACCGTGGCATGAGCTAGACTGACGGGACCACGCGAACGGAGAATAGACCATGCCACGAGTAAAACGGGGCGTGCCGGCTCACGCCAAACACAAAAAAGTTCTGAAGCTGACCAAGGGGCACCGTGCGACGAGCCACGCGCTCTTCCGCCGTGCCCACGAATCCATGCTGCACGCGCTGTCCTATTCGTACGCTCACCGTCGCGAGCGCCGGAGCGACATGCGCAAGCTCTGGATCGCGCGGATCAACGCCGCCGCGCGCCTCACCGGCCTGTCGTACAGCCAGTTCATGCACGGACTCAAGCTGGCTGGCGTCGCGGTCGACCGCAAAATTCTCGCCGAGCTCGCCTATGCCAACACGGCCGACTTCGCGCAGCTAGTCGGTCAAGCTAAGGGAGCACTCGCGACGGCCTGAAAGAGACCGACGTGCCCGACAGCAACCGCCCACGCTACGCCGGCTCGACGATCACCAGCGCCAGCAACGAGATGATCCGATTCGTCCGGTCGCTGAATCGGACCCCGGTGCGGCGCCGGGAAGAGCTCTTCATCGTCGAGGGAGTCCGCCTCGTCGAAGAGGCGCTGAGCGCGGGGGCCGCTCCGGACCTGGTGCTGGTGGCACCAGAACAGTTGGAACACACGCCGCGAGGTGCCTCGCTGCTCGAGCGTCTCGCGGCGTTTCGCTGCTGGCCGGTCACCGAGCCAGTCATGAAAACCCTCAGCGAGACCGTGACGCCCCAGGGCGTCGTCGCCGTCTTTCCCGTGCCGAAGCCGCCGCCCCAGCCGATCCGGGGACCCGTCATTCTCGTGCTCGACCACGTGCGCGATCCGGGAAACGCCGGGACGCTCCTGCGCTCGGCGGATGCCAGTGGCGTCGTCCGCACCGTCGCCTTCGTCGCCTCGGTGGACGCCTACGCACCGAAAGTCGTCCGCGCGGCGATGGGCGCGCACTTCCGCCTGACCGTCCTGGAGGATTGCCACTGGAGCAGCCTTCTCCCGGAACTTGCCGGGCGCCCCCGCTGGCTGGCCGTGGCCCACGGAGGCACCGACGACGATCAGGTCGACTGGACCAAGGACTGCGTGCTGATTCTTGGCGGTGAGGCCGAGGGCGCCGGACCCGAGGCGGCAGCCGCCGCGAGCGAGCCAATCACCATTCCGATGGCTGGCCCCGCCGAGTCGCTCAACGCGGCGATGGCTGGAACGATCTTGCTCTTCGACGCGGCGCGGGTCCGTCGGAATCAACGTAGGGGTACACCGTGATCGAACAACTGGAGGAGCTGCGCGCGCGCGCGCTCGAAGAGCTCGGCCGTATCCAGGACCTCACCCGCCTGGAAGAATGGCGGATCAGTCATCTCGGCAAGCGCAGCGAGCTGAACAAGGTTTTGCGCGGAATCGGCACGATTGAGCCGTCCGATCGTCGCGTCGTCGGCCAGCTCGCCAACGACGTCAAGAGCGTGCTCGAGGGCGAATCAGCCGCGCGCCGCGATCAGCTCGAACGAGCCGCCCGCCAGGAAGCAGTCGCTCGCGAACGCGTCGACGTGACGCTGCCACCGCGACCGATTCGCCTCGGCCAGTGGCACCCCCTGACGCTGGTCACCGAGGACATTGTCGCCGCCTTTCGCGCCATGGGGTACGACGTGGTCGAAGGACCCGAAGTCGAGTGGGAAAAGTACAACTTCGAGTTGCTGAACATTCCCGCTGAGCACCCCGCCCGCGACGTCTGGGATACGTTTTACGTCAAGACCGGCGATGGTGTTCCGCGGGGGAAGATGCTGCTGCGGACTCACACCTCACCCATGCAGGTTCGGGTGATGGAGCGCCGGCGGCCGCCCATCCGCGTCGTCGTTCCCGGCCGTGCCTATCGCTACGAGGCCACCGACGCCACGCACGAAAGCGAGTTCTATCAGATCGAAGGGCTGGCCGTCGACGAGCATTTGACCTTCGCCGACCTGAAGGGCACGCTGACCGCCTTCGCCCACGCGATCTTCGGGCCCGAGCGGCGGACGCGGTTCCGCGTCGACTACTTCCCGTTCGTCGAGCCCGGCGCCGAGATGGCGATCGATTGTCACGTCTGCCGCGGCGGCGGCTGCCGCCTGTGCAAGAACTCGGGCTGGATCGAGATCATGGGGGCCGGCATGGTGCATCCCCGGGTCCTCCAGGGCGTTGACTACGATCCGGCGAGGTACAGCGGGTTCGCGTTCGGCATGGGGCCCGAGCGCGTCGCCATGCTCAAGTACGGCGTCGACGACATCCGCTCGTTCAAGACCAACGACCTGCGGTTCCTGCGCCAGTTTTGTGAGTAGAACTCCGAAGGACACCCGATGAAAGTCCCGCTGAAGTGGCTGCGCAGCTACACCCCGGCGTCTCTGCCCACCGTCGACCTCGCCCACCGCCTCACCATGGCCGGCACCGAGGTTACGGACGTCTACCACCTCGGGGAGAGCTGGAACGACGTCTACGTCGGTCAGGTGACCGAGATCCGCCGCCATCCCAACGCCGACCGGCTGCTGTTGGTCACGGTGAACTGGGGTGACGACCGGAACATCACCGTCGTCACCGGTGCGCCAAATCTGAAGGTCGGCGACAAGGTGCCGCTCGCCCTGGCCGGGGCGATGCTGATCGACACCCACCTGCCAACCCCCGAGCTGCGCGCATTGAAGCCGACGAAGATCCGTGGCATCCTCTCCGAAGGCATGGTCTGCTCGGCGAAGGAGCTCGGACTGGGGGAAGACCACGCGGGCATCATGGTCCTCGATTCAGCGGCCCGCCCCGGCACGCTCTTGTCTGATGAGCTCGGCGACGCGATCCTGGATCTCGAGCTCACGCCGAATCGCGTCGATCTTCTCTCGATGATCGGCGTGGCCCGCGAAGTCGCCGCGCTGCTCGATCAGCCGCTCACCGTTCCCCAGGCCGAGTACCTGGAATCCGGTCCGCCGGTCGGATCTCTGATCGACGTCCGCATCGTCGATCCGGAGCTCTGTCCGCGCTACACCGCGGCGGTGATCCAGGGCGTCACGATCACCCAGTCGCCCAAGTGGCTCCGCGACCGCCTCTCGGCAGCAGGGCTGCGCCCGATCAACAACGTCGTCGACGTCACCAACTACGTCATGCTCGAATGGGGCCAGCCGCTCCACGCCTTTGATTATGACAAGATTCACGGTCACGAGATCGTCGTGCGAAGCGCCGGCGATGGCGAATCCATGACCTTGCTCGACGGATCGGTCCGCCTGCTTGGCTCCGAGAACCTGGTGATCGCCGATGCCAGGCAGGCCGTGGCGATCGCCGGGGTGATGGGTGGCGCCGACAGCGAAGTCACCTCGACGACGACCAACCTGCTGATCGAGTCGGCAAACTTCGACCCGGTGAGCGTTCGGCGCACCTCGCGCTCGCTGAAGCTGCGCACCGATGCCGCGTACCGCTTCGAGCGCGGCCTGCCTCGCCAGTTGCCGCTGCCCGCGCTGCGTCGAGCGGTCCAATTGATGCTCGAGGTGGCCGGCGGCCACACCGCCACCGACATCGTCGACGCGTACCCGTTGCCGAGCGAGCTTCCAGAGATCTTCCTCAGCCAGTCCGAGGTCAAGCGCGTGCTCGGCATCGATCTGCCAATCCCGAAGCTGGCTGAGCTGCTAGAGCGATCCGGTTGCCAGGTCACGCGCGAGGATGGCGGACTGAACGTCGTGCCGCCGTTGCAACGCACCGATCTGACCATTCCAGCCGACCTCTGCGAAGAGATCGCCCGCCTGGTGGGCTACGATGAGATTCCGTCGACGCTGCCGATCGGGCGCCAGCCCGAGCCGACGATCAACGAGGATTGGCGCTGGTTCGCGACCCTCCGGCACACACTGGCCGGGCTGGGCCTCGGCGAGGTCGTCACGTACTCGCTCACCAGCCGCGAGCGCATCGGTCGGCTGATGGGCCGCGAAGGGCGGCTGGCCGGGGCCGGCTCATTCATGGCGCCGCCCGACGTCGCGTCGGGCTACGGGTCGTTCGACCTGGCCCAGGAGGTGACCGCGCGCTTCGTGCCGCTGGACGTCGAGCCGGTCGAGTTGCTCAACCCGCTGAGCGCTGACAGCGAATGCCTCCGGACGACGTCATTCGGCAGCTTGCTAGAGACACTCTGCAACAACCTGCGGGTGGCCGAGCGCGACGTCGCGCTCTTCGAGCTCGGACGGACCTACCTACCGCGCGTGAACGACCTTCCCGAGGAGCGGCGGGTGCTCACTGTCGTCACTGGCGCCGATCGGTCCGGGTCCACCTGGGGTGAAGAGCTACCGAACGACTTCTTCTGGCTCAAAGCCATCGCCGAGGCGGTGCTCGGGCGACTGGGCATCGCGGACCGGCTCTACCGGCCGCTCTGCCACCCGATCTTCCACGCGGCGCGCTCCGCGGCGATCGTCCTGCCGGGGCCAACCGAGCGGTTGCTCGGCGTGCTCGGCGAAGTCGAGCCGGACGTCCGTGCCGCCTTCGACGTCGATCAGCCGGCCTTCCTCTTCGCCCTGGACCTGGATCTCGCGCTCTCCGTGGCCACGCGCGTCCGAGTCGTCACGCCCATTCCGAAGTTTCCACCGGTCGCGCAGGACCTGGCCGTGATCGTCGGGACGGACGTTCCGTCCACGGCCATCGAGGGGCTGATCCGCGACGTTGGCATGCCGCTGGTGAAGTCGGTCGAGCTATTCGACCTGTATCAAGGTTCGCCAATCCCGGCTGGCAAGATTAGCCTGGGCTTCCACATTACCTACCAGGCCCCGGATCGCACGCTGACCGACGAGGAGGTCGCCGACGTCCATCGTAAGATCGAGCAGGCCCTCGTCGGCGAGCTGGGCGTCGAGCTGCGACGATAAGCGCCGTTCGGCCTAGCCCCAACAGGCTATTGCCGAAATCGTCCGCCTGGCGTTTACTAGATCCATCGGATCTGAGAGGGGGTGTGGGAAGGGTCATGAGGCGAGAGATTTGCTGCGCAAATCTCTCGCCTCATGACCCTTCCCACACCCCCTCTCAGAAACACCACTGGGGGGCGATCGTGGAAAGAATGTTTCGATCCAGGCGGGCGCGGCGGATCAACGGCACGCTTCTCTGTCTCACGATTGGGATCGTGCTCGTGCTGCTCGTCGCCGGACGCTTCGTTCAGCTTTTCTCCTGAGGTTGGCTATGTCAGCGGTCAACACTGTCGACATCATCATCGCGGTCTGCATGGTGACGGGAATGGCAGCGGGCTTCCGCCAGGGGCTCCTGCGCCAGGCAATCGACGTCGCCGCGCTCTACGTCGCGGTGGTCCTCGCGGCTCAGTATTACGGGCTGGTCAGCGCCGCCCTGGCCCCATCGCTTGGCCTCGACCAGACGACCCTCGCGTCGTTGACAATGTTCGGGATCTTCGTTCTCGCCTACGCCAGCCTGCACGGCATGAGCTACCTGATCTACCCCCACACCAGCCTGACGCAGCTCGCCATCTTCGATCGGGTCGGCGGCGCCGGGCTCGGGCTGGCGGTAGGGACGACGATTATCGGAGTGGGCCTGACGCTGCTCGTCTTCATTCTCCAGGCGCCCTGGGGGATGAATTACTCGAACCAGCAGGTGATGGTGTCACTCATCGGATCGAGCCGGCTCGACACGGTGATCCAGTCCGTGCTGCCATCGTTCTTCAACACGCTTCGTCCGTGGCTGCCTAACGGGCTCCCGGCGATACTCGGGTATGCTCTCAACGGGTAGAGGGAACCAAACATCTTTCTCCAGTGGATCTTCGAGCGCCTCTACCACGAGCTAGCGCCCTGCTATGATCTGGTGAGCTGGCTCGTGTCTGGCGGGCGGTGGCGACGCTGGCAGCGCGCTGCTCTGCCGCACCTGGTCGGGCGACGGGTCCTCGACGTCGGTTGCGGGCCGGGCCACTTCTTGTCCGAGTTGATCGCAGCCGGCTACGACGCCTACGGGCTGGAGCAATCGACTGAGATGTGGGCCGGGGCCAGCCGCCGACTGGCCAGGAAGGGCCAGCCCGGGCACCTCATCGCCGGCGACGCCCTCGAGCTGCCCTTCGCGGACGCATCCTTCGATGCGCTGGTCCT
>DATLRG010000300.1:0-3459 GCA_035534795.1 Chloroflexota bacterium | reverse complement strand
ACCCCGGTCACACACCCCCTGAGCTACCTAGGACGACGACGTTGTCGTCGGCGTACGCTCCATCAATCTCTGGCGCCGTGCGATCAGTTGCTGCCGTCGATGGTCTCGCATGGGCGCGTCGAAGACGTCCAGAAGGATCTTGACGCTGGCGACGAGGTTCTCCGGGTAGAATGGCTTGGTGAAGTACTCGACCGCTCCCTGTCCCAAGCCGCGGAGGATGTCCTGGTCATCACCCTTGCAGGTCAACATAATCACCGGTCGCCCGGCGGTGAGCGGATCGCCTTCCAGCGCTTCGAGCACCTGCCACCCGTCCAACTCGGGCATGAGCACGTCGAGAACGACCAGATCGGGCTGGAGGTCTCGAGCGGCGGCGAGACCGGCCGCGCCATCGGCGGCGATGGTGACGTTGTAACCCGCGCCCTCGAGGTTCACCTGAACGATTTCACAGATGTCTGAATCGTCGTCGACAACCAGTATTGTCTGGGGCATGTGATTTTACTCCTGTGGGAGAGCGACGTAGAACGTGCTCCCTCGACCAAGTTGGCTCTCGACCCAAATTCGGCCACGGTGGGCTTCCACGATGCTTTTGCAGATGAAGAGACCAAGGCCGGTCCCGGGCACGCGCTTCACTGCCGGGGCATCCCCTCGATAGAACTTGTCGAAAATGAAGCGGACCTGGTTGGGCGGGATACCAATACCGTAGTCTTGCACGGAGAGCAGCGCGGCGCCCCGGCTCTCCGCATCTCGCTGTGCCGGATCGGTCGAGGGAAGGAGCCCCGCGACGACGCGGAGATCGACCACGACGTCGCCCCCCTCCGGCGAATACTTGATAGCATTGGTGAGCAGGTTGACGAGCACTTGCTCGATCTGGTCGCGATCGATCCGCACGGTGACACCCTCGGCCGGCGCGGCGCAGCGAAGCCCATGCGTCCCGGCTGACGAGCGCATCCCTCCGACGACCCGACGCACGGCATCGGCGAGATCGACCGTCTGGAGGTTCAGCTTGAAGCGCCCCGAGTCGAACCGTGACACCGACAGCAGGTTGTCGATGAGCCGCGTGAGGCGGTCCGATGCATCGTTAATGCCACGGAGAAAGCGAATTTGGCGCTGGCTGTCGAAGTGCAGCGATGGATTGAGCAGTGTCGCGGCGTAGCCCTTGATTACGGCCAGCGGGGTACGTAGCTCGTGGCTCACCATCGAGACGAAGTCGGACTTGAGTCGCTCCACCTCCTTTTGCCGGCTGATGTCGCGAACGACCGCGAGGGCGAAAGGCCCTTCGTCGTTGCTGGCGGCGACATACGCGAAACTGGCGGCGACGTGGCGGCGCTCGCCCGATCGATTGACGACGGTCGCCTCGACGACGGCATCTTCGGTCACCCCCTCCGCCAGGACCCGCAGGGTGGTGTCGCTCAGGAACGGCGGGTTATCGGCTTCGCCGGGGAATGGCTGGCTGCACGGATGGCCGAGGACTTCCGCGGTGGACCAACCGGTGAGCAGCTCGGCGGCTGGGTTGTAGGCGACAATGCGGCCATCGCGATCGACCATGTAGATAGCGTCGGTCGAGTTCTGAAAGATGACGTCGAGGCGCTGCTTTTCGATCTGAAGGCTGGTGTAAAGCTCCGCGTTGCGTTGGGCCGCGGCCGACAGCTCCTCGACCTGTCGCTGCAGGCGCGTGAAGAGGCGGGCGTTGTCGATGGCGATGGCAGCCTGGGCGCCGAACGAGGCGAGCAGATCGATCTCGGCGGGCGAGAAGCGCTTGGGGAGGGCGTGAAAAACCCCCAACGTGCCGATGATCTCACCGCGGAGATAGAGAGGGACGCCAACGTACGTCCGGAGAGATTCGCTCCGGCCGCACCCTTCCTCGCTGATGAAACGCTCGTGCAGATCGGCCACGTAGAACGGCTCGCCACGGTAGGCGACCTCGGCAGCCAGTCCCGGCAGCGCGCGCAGGGCCGGGCCGTAGCGTTCCGAGGCCTCGCTGGGCACCCACTGGGTGGTGCCGGCCGCTCCCACACTGGGCGACAGGGTGAGCCCGCCGACGGTCGCACGCAGCATCTCGGTGGCCAGCTCGACGACCAGACGGAGAGTGTCGGGGAGATCGAGGCCGGTCGCGAGGGCATCGCCGATGCGACGGAACGACGCGAGCAGCTCGTGGCGCTGGCGGCGACTCTCTTCGTAGAGCTGGGCGTTCTCGATCGCGACCGCGGCCTGGCTGGCAATCGCCTGGATAATCGCGATTTCCTGGGAAGAATACCAGTAGGGGCGGCTGATGTGATTCAGAAAGAGCGTGCCGATCACCCGGCCCTTGCTGGCCACCGGCACCACCAGAATCGACTTGTCTCCAAAGAGGTCGACCGCCTGCTTATTGGTCCGCGGATCATTCGCCGCGTCGTGGACGACGACCGGCTGGCCGGTCGTAATCGCTTCCTGGGAGAGGCGCTCATCTTTGATCGCCAGGATTTTGCGCTTCCACCGAACGGCGAAGCTGGGATCGATCCCGTAGATCGCGGCAGGCAGTAACAGGTCGTGCGTGCTATCCAGCAGCCAGAGGCTGCAGCGGTCAGCACCGGTCAGGCGAGCGGTCTTCTCGGCGACCCGCTCAAGCACCTCGTGCAAATCGAGAGTCGACCCAGCGGCCTGGGCAACCTCGAGGAGGACCGCGGACTCGTCCGCACGAAGACGGACCGGCGATGCGGGTGATAGCTCGGTGTTTGCTGGCAACGTCATCGCCTCACCCCGGTCTACCGACGCTGGTAGGCCCCGCACGCGCGGAAACCGGTGGAGTCTGCACACCAATGATCGCGTATAACACACGGGCCCCCACGCGTTGGGGAAAGATGTGTCGGCCGCGTGGATTACCGGGATTATACAACCGGCCAGTCTGGAACGCAAGCTACCGGCCGGCGAATCTGTCATTGGTCGTCAGTGAGCGGTCTCCGACAGATTCGAGCGTGGCGGATCGGTCCCCTGGACGCGTCGGACCACGCCGGCCGAGCCGTCGACGATCAGCTCCTCACCCGTCTGAATCGTCGTCGTCGCATCGGGGATCCCGACGACCGCGGGCAGGCGGTATTCTCGGGCGACGACGGACGCGTGGGAAAGCTGGCCGCCAGTTTCCATCACCAGCGCCGCCAGGCGATCGAAGACCGGTGTCCAGCCTGGATCCGCGCCACGGGTGACCAGAACGTCGCCAGGATCGATCGTGTCCAGATCGTCCGGGCGGAGGATCACTCGCGCTCTCCCCCGCCCGACGCCCGGACTCACCGGCTCGCCGCGCAGCTCCAGACGACGGTCGCCGGACGATTCAGCCGAGCCCTCGTCCCACGGCCGATTACCTTGCAAAAAGCGCGGGTAGCTGCTGCTCTGGCAGTATTCCGCGTAGCGCCGTCCCCGCTCAGCGGCGTGCGTTTTCAGATCAGAGAGCGACGACACGCCGGCCTGCCGTACTTCCACGGCCGT
>DATLRG010000299.1:0-2629 GCA_035534795.1 Chloroflexota bacterium | reverse complement strand
TACTCGGCGTGGCCGACGATTTCGCCGACGACGATCAGGTGATGCTTGGCCGGGGCGCCGCCGTCTGCGCGCTCGAGCTGGCGAAGCAAGACGCGGTGATCGAAGCCGAGCACCGCTTACGCGGCGACTTCTTCGACGATCTCCTCGAAGGCCGCGGGGAGTCGGCTGACGCGCTGCTGGGCCGCGCGCGGCACCTCGGCTACGACCTGCAGCAGGCTCACGCCGCGCTCGCGGTGACGCTGGATGGTACCGAGCGCGCGGCGGCCGGCCTGGTTGAGCGACTCGCACGAGAGGCGGGCGAATTCGCCGCCCGCCACCAGCTGGCGTGCCTGGTCGCGGTGCGCGGGCAGGCGGTAGCGCTCTTCGTACCCCTGGCCGCGGCGCCGGATCCTGGGCCGGCCCACCAGTTCGCGCGGGATCTCTGCGCCTATCTGACGGGGCAGGTCGAGCTGCCGTTGTCGATCGGCGTTGGCTCGTATCACCCGGGCGTCCAGGGCATGCGGACCGCCTACCACGAGGCCGAGCAGGCCGCCGAGATTGGCCGCGAGCTGTTCGGCGCCGGGCAGGTCACGGGCTTCGCGGACCTCGGCGTCTACCGCTTGCTCTACGCGTTTCGCCACGCCGACGAGCTGGCCGAGTTCTGTCGAGAAACACTGGCCCCACTGAGCAGCTATGACGCGAAGAACGGCACCTCCCTGGTTGAGACGCTGGACGTGTACTTCCGGTGCGACGCCAGCCTCGGGGGCGCCGCCGAGGCGCTCTATCTGCACCGCAATAGCCTGGCCTACCGGCTCCGCCGCATTCGCGAGCTCACCGGCTTGAACCTCGACAGTCTCGAAGACCGCTTTCGCCTCCAGCTCGCCTTGAAAGCCGGGCGCCTGGTACGTCGAGCCGAGCCGCCTCAGGCATTGTCCTCCAGCAGCTCGCGGAGCGCGTACATGTAATAGGTCGTCGCCGCCTTGAGCTTGGGCCAGCCGTACCGAGTCTTGCTGCCGAAGTGGGTCTCGATCGTGTAGACGCCGTCGTAGCCGTCGGCCTTGAGGGTCTGGATCACCCGGGGCCAGGGCACCAGGCCGGCCCCCAGCAGCGTTGGCGCGTGGCGACCGTCCTCTTCGTCCGGCGGGAACGCGCGGTCCTTCACGTGGACGTTGACCACGAGGCCCTTGACCCGCGCGTAGCCGTCCGGGAAGATCGGCTCGTCCGGCAACCAACCGTTCGAGACGTCCCAGGAGACGCGCAGCGCCGGACTATCCACCGCGTCGACGATCGTCCGGATCTCCGTGGGGCTGCCGCCAAAGGTGCTGTGCTCCGGTTCGAGCGCCAGGTAGACGCCCTCGCGCTCGGCGAGGCGGGTCGCCCGTCGCAGCTTGGTTACGATCTCCTCCAGCAGCGGCGCCAGGTTCGGGCGCAGCTTCGTGTTGGCGTGGTCGGACTGCCAGAAAGGGAAGATGCGGATGACGTCGGTGCCGAAGAAGTGCGCTTGCTCGATCAGGTTGGGCAGAAAGGCCAGGTGCCGCTGGTAGTCGTCCTCGGCGAGGTCGCACTTGCCGAACGGCGACTGGATCGCGCCCAGGCGCACGCCGTGGCGCTGCATGATCTCGGCCAGCTTCTGCCAGTCGTCCCGCTTCAGCTCAGCGCAGCTTCGATTCCAGGCGTTGCGAAGGTCCACGAAGGTGAGGCCGGCGTCGGCCGCGGTGCGCACCGCCTCCTCGAAGTCCTGCGAGATCTCGTCGGTGAAAACGCTGGCTTTGGTCATGGTTGCGTTCTCCTCACTTTGCCGTGGCTCCCATTGAGGCGAAGGGCTGGCCGGCCCAGGCGCGGAACAGAGCGGCATACAGCGCCAGGTAGTGCTCCGTCGTCGGTAGCTCCGTCCCGACCTCGGACGAGAGGTAGCCCTCGTAGCGGTCGGCGTGGAGCAGCGCGAAGAGCTCGGGGTAAGGGTACCCATTCGTCAGCTCGTGCAGGTGGACGTGGCGGATCCGGGTGCGGACCTGGCTGTAGGTCGCCGCGGCCGAGCCGGCGACGAGGTCGCGGTTGTCGCAGTTGTAGACGATTCCCACCCGCGGGTGATCGGCGAGCTCCACGGCCCGGCGCGCGAAGCCCCAGTAGTTGAACTGACCATGCATCTCCAGGAGCACGTCCACCCCGCGCGGCGCGGCGAACTCGCCCAGGGCGTGGAGGCTCTCGCCGACGTAGGCGATGCAGTCGTCGCGGCGCACGCCCGGGGGGATCACGTTGCCGAAGACCCGGACCCGCCGGCACCCCACGTCGGCGGCCAACTCGACGTAACGCCTGGTCTGGTCGATCTGCACCTGGCGCTGGGTCGGGTCGGGCGATTCGAAACGCGCGCCGGTCCCCAGGCAGGCCACCTCGAGGTAGGCGTCCTCGATCCGATCGCGAATCTCCCGACGCTCCGCCGTGGTCCGTTCCAACTCGACGCCGTGCTCGTGACCGGCCTCGGCCCGGAACTCGACGCCGGCGAAGCCACTCGCCCGCGCCACCTCGATAATCTTCTCCAGGTTCCAGCGCCGTGCCAGGTTATAGGTCAGCAATGCTAGCTTCACGTTATCCTCACTTCAATCGACTTTTGTGGGGCGTCTGCGCTGGTGGCGGTTGGTGGGAGAGGTGC
>DATLRG010000298.1:0-3371 GCA_035534795.1 Chloroflexota bacterium | reverse complement strand
GTACCTGGGTGCCCTCGGGGCACCCAGGTACCTGCTTAATTTCTCAACACGATCAAAACCTGAGCCCGTGCCCCTTGCCGTGCTGCTGACCGGCATTCCCGTGGCCGTGGCCGTTCCCGTGGCCGTGGGCGGGGTGAGCTTTCTTGGGGTGGTGCGGGTTGCCGTGGACGCCATTCGCGCCGCGGCCCGCTGCGCGCTCCTGGACGCCGGTCGGGCCGTTGACCCAGAGGTGGCCGTCGCGCTGAAAGTAGGTCGCATTCGTGGCCTTCCGCCAGACGAGCCGGCCCAGGGTCGTCTTCTGGGATGCGTTCCCGTTCGCGTCGTACTGCGCGTTGTCCTGGCAGTTGCCGACGACGGTCGGGATGAGATCGTGGAGCGTCTTGAAGCCGAGGGTATACTCGCACCCCGCGGCGGCGGCCGGCAGGGGAGTGGAAGCGAGCGGCGTCAGGAGCGCGCCGGCCAGGGCCAGCGCGGCAAGCAGGTTGATGCCCATGGTGACCAGCCTCCGTCAGTTCAGCGCTCGCGGGAAGAGCGCGTGAAACCGCATCACGGGGACCATCGTCCCCGACACCTGGAGCTTGACGGCGCCGTCGCCGGTCATTCTCTCGCCCATCACGTCGTCCCACACCCGCTCGCTGCGTTGGAGCGATTGTACCGGGGACCGCCGGTCTGTCAAGAGTAATTCAGTCAAAACTGCCAGGCAGCCCGGCCGGTCTCGGAAGATCCGCGTCGGGGCATGCGGGCGTGTGTGGGTAATTCAGGCAAAATTGCCAGGCAGCCCGGCCGGTCCGCACGCCATCGACGCGCTCGGCGACGCTGTATAATCGTGAGGATCGGGAGGTTCTTCCGTGATCCTGCCGTCGGCACGCCCGCGCATTGCCATTGTTGGCGGTGGCGGCGCGATGGGACGTCTCTTTGCGCGGCTGCTCCACGGAGCGGCGCGGGAGATCTATCTCTTCGACTTCTGGGACGCCACGCCGAACCGCTTGATGCTCGCGAAGCTGCTCGACGAGCTCCGCGCCACGGCGGACGCGGCGGGGTGGCGCACGGCCCTGTGGGCGGTGTCGCCAACGCCCGGCGAGCGGTCCTGGATTGCCCGTCCCGCGACGGCGACGCTCACTGACACCCGCGTTCTGCTATCGCTTACTCCGACAGACGTCGACCGGGATTCGGCGCCGCCGCCGAGGCTCGCGGCGCCGGCCGCGGACGTCGTCGGGCTGGTCGAGGCGTTCGCCGCTGCCAATCCGGCGGGCTGTACCATCTTCGCCGGTCCCCCGGACGATGCCCCGGAGCTCCTGCCGCGCGTCGACCTGACGGTGCTGGCGATTGGCATCGACGGGAAGTCGTCGCTGGCCGAAGCGCTGCGCTTTTACGCTCCCTGGCTGCGTCCCGGGAGTCTGGTGGTGGACCTCGGCTCGACGAAGACCGAGGCCCTCGAAACGCTCTGCCGCGAGGTCGACCCGCGCGTCGGGGTCCTCGGCGCCCATCCGCTCTTCGGGCCCAGCGTGTCCGATCTCACCGGCCTGATCGTCGCCGTCGTGGACCCGGCCGACGGCCGCGCGACGTCGCCGTGGCGCGACTGGTTCCTGGATCACCTCGCGCGACACCGGTTCATCGTCACCCGGACCTCGGCGCAGGAGCACGACGATGCGATGGCGTTCGTTCAGACGCTCACCCACTTCGTGTTGCTGTCCTTCGCCTACACCTTCGTGCGGTTGAATCGAGACCCCGCGGACTTCCTCGCCTTCCGCACGCCGGTTTTCGAGCCGCTGCTCTACCTGGCCGCGCGCGTGGCCCATCTGGCCCGCACCAGCCCGGATACCTATCGCTCGATCCAAACACACACCACGCGACCGTCGGCGCGCGCCGCCTTCCTGGAAGCCGCGCACGAGCTCCTCGCCGCGATCGAGTCGGACGCGCTCGAGTCGGCGCCCGGCTCGCCGTCGTCCAGCCGGGCGGTCCCCCTCGCCGACCTGTTCCTTCAGTACGGCTCGCCGTGGTCGCCGGATCAACACGATCGGCGCGACCGCCAGCGGCGCGAGCATTTCCTGGAGATGGGGGCACGCCTGGTCGACGGCCTGAACCAGCTTCGCCAGGAGGTCGTCGCGGCGGCCGGCCAGGTCCGGGCGATCGAGGAGAAGCGGCTGGGTCAACCGCCGCGGGTCGTCCTGGGGGTCGTCGACCTGGACCTGCTCGATCCGCGCAAGCAGGACGTCTCGGCCCGCATTCGGGTCCGCCCGGTGAATCTGCTGCTCGGCCGCGTCCTCGGAGAAGAAGGGGGAGCTGCCGCCGACGACCACGATCAGGTGATTCCGCTCGCTCGCGCGCGGGTGCTCGACGATGCCGAGCTGCTGGATTGGCTGCTGAGCAAAGGCGAGCTGGTGGAGAAGCGGGCGGCTGACCTGCTGGTGCCGGCGTGGTTCGACCGCGACGTGCTCCTGCGCCTGTTGAAGGGGCGCGGCGATCAGTCAGGATCCAGCCCGAGCAGGATCTGGGACGTCGCGCTGGATCGGCTGGAATCGCGGACCGATCCGCCCGTAGGCCTGAAGACGGCGCGCATCACCTTCTCGATCGTGCTGCACCCCGGCGAGCTCGTGGCCACGCGGCGTCGGATTCAGGGCGCCGATGCCGCGCGCGTGAGCGAAGCGTTGCGGCGAGTCGAATCGGCAACCGAGGAGGCCCGTCGGGCCATCGACGGCGCCGACCAGCAATCGAAGCGGACCGCGCTGCTGCGCGAGAAGGACCGCCTCAAGCGTCAGAGAAAAAACATGATCGATCAACGCACCGCCGCGGTCGACCGTGCGGTCCGGCGCGAAACGCGACTGGAAGTCCAGCGCATCTACCAGGAAGCGGTCAGCTGGCTGACCGAACATGGCTGCTCGCCTCTGCGCTGACCTCGGGGGCGAGCGAGGCCGCGGGCCGCGACTGGACCAGCGCGACAACCCTGGCGATCAACTCGTCGATCTCGAATGGTTTTGCCAGGACGTCCAGGGGACCCGTCAGATACCGTTTCACGTCCTCGTCGACCACGCCGACCTCTGAGCCCACGGCTGATAAGATCAGGATAGGCAGGCTGACGAAGGCGGGGGTGTCCCGCAGAGCGCGCAGCAAGTCCCAGCCGGTTGGCGGTGGCATGTGCAGGTCGAGGAATACTAGAGCCGGATTGACGTGGCAGACGCGGCGGAGCGCCTGCTTCGAGTCGGTGCATCCTTCGACGACGAAACGGTCGCGCAGCAGCGCCTGCACGAGCTCAATAAAGTCGGGATCGTCGTCGACCACCAGAATCGTGCCAGCCATCGATGCTCACCTCCTGGTCGGCCTCCGGCAAGATTGTAGTCCCAACAGGTGCATGAAGCAACCTTTTCATCGGC
>DATLRG010000297.1:0-2065 GCA_035534795.1 Chloroflexota bacterium | reverse complement strand
ACGTACTGCTTGAACCACGCCAGCAGCTCTGCCCAGGCGGCGTCCGCGGCCTGCTGGCTGTAGGAACCGTGCGTATCGTTCATGAAGCCGTGGCCGGCGTCGTAAACCAGGGCTTTGTACGTCTTACCCTCCTGCTGCAGGAGCTTCTCGACGTGCTCGCGCTGATCCACCGGAATGCTCTGGTCGTGTTTGCCCCAGATGACGAGCGCCGGCGCCGTGACCGCGCGGATGCTCTTGGCCGTCGGTTGGAAGCGGCCGGCGTAGAAGGGCGCGATCGCGGCGAGCAAGCCATTCTCTAGCTCGGCAACGCGCCAGGTCAGTAGCCCGCCCATGCAGAAGCCGACGACTCCCACTTTCTTCGGCTGCACGTCGTCGCGGACCCGCAGGTAGGCGATGGCCCGCTGGATCTCCACCACCGCCTGGTCCAGGCTGAGCGCCATCGCGGCTTTCATCGCCTCGTTCGGTTCGGCGGCCACGCGCCCGTGATACAGGTCCGGTGCGAGTGCGACGTAGCCGGCGCGCGCGACCCGCTCGACCACGGACTTCACGTGGGGCTCCAGCCCCCACCACTCCTGGATGACGATCACGCCCGGCTGCGGTTGACCATCGTTCGGTCGGGCGAGAAAGCCATCGAGCTGCGGACTGCCCGCGCCATCCGACGGATACTCGACGAAGCCGTAGAGGACACCATCTCTCTCGATCAGATTGTTTGTCGACACGACGAACGCTCCTTCTGCTCGACCCACTTTCCGCCTAGCGGCCCGCCCGCTCGGCGATCCGCGCGTAAACGTCCAGCCGCTCGATCTCCTCGTCCGCCGGGACCACCTGCTTGACCAGGATGCCGGCATTCTCGCGTCCCACCTTCGCCGCGACCTCGGCGCGGCGCGGCAGAGCATCCACCGTTTCGAGCACGTCGAGGACGTTGCCGTCGGCCAGCACCGCGAACTTTCCCTCGGCGCGCCGCAGCAACTCGTCTCGCTCACGCAGGTAGGTCGCCATCTGTACCGCGACGTCGGTCCGGGCGTTGTCGAGCTCAGTCGACCAGGTCCGATCGACGGCGAAGTGATGGCCCAGGTCCGAGACGTCGTCGCCGCGCACGTCGATCTCCGCTGCGTCGATCGGTCCCAGCCCGTGCGCCTGCGCGAGCGGCAGCGGATTGGCGTCGAAGAGGAACGGCGCGGTGCCATAATCGGCCGCGGGGTCGTTGCCCATCAAGCGAATCGCCGTCGCGTCCGTCGCGACGACGTTGTTCCCGATCATCAGGACGTTCGTCTGCACCGGCCGACCGTGCCACTCCTTGCCGTCCTGCGCGACCAGGCCGTCAACCACGTTCAGCACCGGCGGAAAGATGGCGCCAATGTCAACCAGGGCGCGCGGCAGGCGGATCGGGGCGTGCAGGTAGCGGCGCGGTGTGCCATAGACCGGGCAGGGCGACATGCCGAACAGGTTCTTCAGGCAGACCGTCGCGCCGGCGGAAAGGTGCGACTTCAGCTTGGCGATCGACACCACCGCGTCGACGCCCCGTAACTCGTCGCTGAACTTGTAGCGCGAGAGCAAGGCCGGCGTCCCCGGCACGTCGAAGTCGACGAACGTGCCCTCGTTCAATTCGATCTGTCGGACGTCGAAACCGGCCAACTGCCGATCCAGACCGACCGCGTCGAAGACCTTCCGGCAGGGCATGCCCGTCGACGCGTCCCCGAGGATCAATTCGCCGTCGTAGTAGCGGCGAATCAGTGCGACTGTCGCGCGAATCACGCTGGGGTCGGCCAGGGCGACCTGCCGGCCGGCGTGGTAGCGCACGTCGTCGATCCCGAGGTTCGGCTTGATGTAGACTTTCTTCTTGCCTCGGAACATCTCCGCGAGGCCGCCCATCAGAGCCGCGGCCGCCAGCAGCTTCTGCTCGACAACTGAATCGCTCGCCTGGGCATCGCAGCGAACGACCGAGACAACGGGACGGTTCGCCATTGTTCACACCTCTACTGCTCTGTCAAGCGGGAACCGAGGGATGGTGTGTGTTAAAAATTGGCCTTCTGGGCCAATTTTTAACACACACCATCCCTCGGTT